>JAFXNX010000134.1 GCA_017529175.1 Clostridia bacterium | reverse complement strand
GTTCACAGCAGAAATTACAATAACTTCCCCATGCGTCCTCTTAATTGGCATTCACCTCGTTTCTACATCAACGCTTTCTTGTCTAACGGCGAATTATTCTGATTTCCTTTTTTGTAACACATCATTGACAAACCTACAAAATTATTATAATATACTTACTTTTATTGTTGAATTATTATTATAAATATGCTATAATAACTGCGTATAGGCAAAAATAGCTGTTTTAGGATAAAACGAGGAGAAACGGCATGAAAGATAACAAGTCAAAGAAGAGATTTTCCGTAAAGAGGAAGATGTACATATTCGTTGTGTTCACCATTCTCGCTTCCGCTCTCGGGACCGCGGCGATCGCGTTCATCACGGGAGCAAACCAGATCGACAACTACTATAAGCAGGCGGCGAAAGACAACGCGCGAAACTATGCGTCTCTTGTCAGCAAGGACGCCGACTATCTGCAAGTCCTTCGCAAAGAAGTCGAGAGCGAAGAGTATCAGGCGATACGCGACGCGGCTGAGGAAGCGGACGACGAGGAACCGGTGATCGAATATCTCAAGGAGAAAGGTCTTTGGGAGAAGTATTGCGAGATCAGAGAAAGTCTTGCGGAATATATATCCAACATTGAAGATATCGAGTATCTCTACCTCACCGCGCACGGCGACCGCAACGCGGATCACGATATGTATCTTATCGACGGCGACCTTGAAGTCGGCGTCTATGAGACGGGATATTATGAAGAGCGGGAAGCGGAGCTTCTCGGGAAAGACCTTGAATTTGCCGGAGAGCCGACGATCTCTCACGGAGACTGGGGTTGGCTCTGTTCGGCGTTTATGCCCGTATACGCGTCAGACGGCACTTGCGTTTGCGTGACCGGGTGCGACTTCAAGATGGATGAAGTAATGGCGGAGCGCCAGGAGCTGCTTATGTACCTGGTGATCGGCTCGCTAATATTCACGGTCGCGGTACTGGCGGGAGCCGTGTTCTTCATCAACAAGATCGTTGTAAAACCGCTCGATTCCATGACGCGCGAAATGAAGAGATACAAGCCGTCGGAGCGCGTGACCTACGAGGAAGCGGGGGTCATGGACCTCGGTATAAAGAGCCGCGACGAGATTGGCGAGATATACGAGGGCATACGCACGATGCAGATGGACATCGTGGATTATATCAACGATATGTCGGTCCTTGAAGAGGATAAAATTAAAGCCGAAAACGACGTCAGGGATAAGGAAAAGCGGATAGGAGAACTGAGCGTCGAGACGTATAAGGACGCTCTGACCGGCACCGGAAATAAGGCGGCATACATAAAGCGGGCACAAGAGCTCAACGAAATGATAAAGGCGGGCGGCGCGGAGTTCGCGCTCGTCATGGTCGATATGAACGACCTTAAGGGCGTCAACGACAACTACGGACACAAGGCGGGAGACTTGTATATCCAGGGATGCTGCCGTCAGATATGCGACGTGTTCGGCGACTCGTCCGTTTACAGGATAGGCGGAGACGAGTTTGTTGTCGTTCTTACGGATAACGCATATAAAAACAGAAAAGAACTGTTTGACAAGCTGCACTCCGATTTTGAGAAGAGCTATTGCCAGACGGGCGTTGAAGAGTGGAAGAGATATTCCGCGGCGCTCGGTATGGCTGAGTACGCTTCCGACGACAGCTCGGTAGAGCTCGTGTTCAAGAGCGCAGATAAGGCGATGTACGAGGACAAAGCGAGATTCAAGAGCGAACACGGAACGGCAAGATAATAAAGACGCGCATTTGCAAGGTGGAAAATGGAAGCTGTCAAGACGGAAAAACTGACTAAATACTACGGAAAGTCGAGAGGGATAGTCGATCTCGATCTTTCGGTCGGAGAAGGTGAATATTTCGGCTTTATCGGGCCGAACGGCGCAGGCAAGTCGACGACTATCCGCTCCCTTCTCGGGCTTATAACTCCGACGTCCGGAAAAGGGTCGGTATTCGGGCGGGATATCGTCGCGGAGAAAGATGAGATCCTTCGCGACGTCGGCTACATTCCTTCCGAAGCGATATTCTACAGCGGGATGAAGGGCAAAGATATCATAAAGCTCTCATCTGAGCTTCGAGGCGTCGATTGCTCGGCGCGGGCGTCCGGGCTTTGCGAAAGACTGGAGCTCGATACGTCGAAGAAGGTCGACGAGCTCTCCTTCGGAAACAGAAAAAAACTCGCGATCGTGTGCGCGCTCCAGTCGTCTCCCCGTCTTCTGATACTCGACGAGCCGACGGGCGGGCTCGACCCGCTGATCCAGCACGAGTTCTTTGAGATGATCAAAGAGCAGAACGAACAGGGCGCGACGGTTTTCCTCTCGAGCCATATACTGACCGAGGTACAGCGCAACTGTACGAGAGCGGCGGTCATCAAAGAGGGACGCATAATCGCTTCCGGCAGCGTCGAGGCGCTTTCAAAGACGAGAGCGAAGCGCGTTTCACTCAGGGGACGCGTCGACGTCGAGCGCCTTGAAGGTATAAAGGACGTAATAAAACACGGCGACGCGATTAGCTTCCTTTACAGCGGAGAAATAAAGGCGCTGCTCGACTGTCTTGCATCAGGCGAGGTGTCCGATCTTTCGATCTCGGAGCCGGATCTTGAGGAGATCTTTCTGCACTATTACGAAAAGGCGGGTGACGAGGCGTGACTTTAACTTTACATGAACTTCGCCGCGGCAGAACGTCATTTCTGATCTGGACGGGCGCAGTAGCGTTTCTTCTCGCCGTCTGCATATTCCTCTATCCCGAGATGAAAGAGGAGATGACAAACATCAACGAGACGTTTTCGTCGATGGGCTCCTTTACCGCGGCGTTCGGTATGGACCGCCTCAATTTCGGAACTCTCATCGGATACTACGCGATAGAGTGCGGGAACGTGCTCGGCCTCGGCGGCGCGCTCTATGCCGCGCTGATCGCCGTTTCGGCGCTTTGCGGCGAAGAAAAGAACAGGACCGCGGAGTTTTTACTTACCCATCCTGTTAAGAGGCGACGCGTCGCCGCACAGAAGCTTTTCTCCGTCGTGATACGAGTCGCCGCGATGAACGCCGCGATACTTGTGCTTTCCGTTTTCTCCATGGCGGCGATAGGCGAGGCGGTACCGTGGAAGGAAGTCATGCTTCTCCATGCCGCATATTTAATAATGCAGCTCGAGCTTGCATCGATCTGCTTCGGCATATCCGCGTATCTTTCAAAGGGGAGCGTCGGCGCTGGACTCGGCGTCGCGGCGCTCGCATATTTCCTTAATATAATAGCCAATATCACAGACGGCGCGGGCTTTTTGAAATTTATCACGCCTTTCGGGTACTGCGAAGGCGCGAATATAGTAAACGACGGCGCGCTGGACGGTGTGAAGATCGCGATCGGTGTCCTGATCGGCGCGCTCTGCATCGCGGCGGCGTTTATCGGATACACGAAAAAAGATATCAAGTAAAGCGGCAGTGTGATTACGATGGAATACGTAAGACTTACAAAAGAGAATCTTTCGCGCGAGCATATATGCTGCGCGATCTCAAACAACGACGACGTTCAGGTGTCGTCGAAAAAGGCGTGGCTCGCCGACAGGTTTGACGAGGGACTCGTCTTTCTCAAGAGCGCGGAGCGCGGCAAGTGTTTTATAGAGTATATCCCGGCGGAGCGCGCGTGGTGTCCTCTGAACGCCGACGGATATATTTATATCGACTGCCTTTGGGTATCGGGCTCCTTTAAGGGTCACGGCTATTCGAACGATCTTCTCGGCGCGTGCATAAAGGACGCAAAAGATGCCGGAAAACACGGACTGTGTATCCTTTCTTCCGCGAAGAAAAGACCGTTCCTTTCCGACCCGAAGTATTTGAAATACAAGGGCTTCAAGGTCGCAGACGAGTCGGATTGCGGGATACAGCTCTGGTATCTGCCGTTTGAGGAGGGCGCTCCGGCGCCGTCTTTCAAAGAGTGCGCGAAGCACCCGAAGGCGGACGATGACGGATTCGTGATCTATTATACTCACCAGTGTCCGTTCAACGCGAAGTACGTACCGGTCCTTGAAAAAGCCGCCGCGGAGCGCGGAGTAAAATTCAAGGCGGTCCTTATCGACAGCGCTGACGCGGCAAGGTCGGCGCCGACGCCGTTCACGACGTATTCCGTATTCCGGGACGGCAAGTTCATCACAAACGAACAGATGAACGACAAAAGATTTCTGAAGCTTCTTGAACAATAACGAAGATAATGATTTTTTATATAAATCTGTAAAGAGGTATACAATGAAAAAGATATTTGCGCTTTTTCTTTGCGTTTCTATTCTGACATCAGTTTTTGCGTCATACCCCGCAAAGGCGGGCGCCGCTTCCGCGTCCGGGACGTGCGGAGATGGCGTCACGTGGTACTATGACGGCGCCGACACGCTGACCGTCAGCGGAAGCGGAAGTATTTACGACTACGCGAAGCAGTCGGATACTCCCTGGTACGGACTGAGAAATTCCATAAAGGCTCTGACAGTTGAAAGCGGCGTCACGGGTATCGGAAAGTATGCGGTCGCGGGGCTTTTGAATGTTGTCGACGCTTCGGTCCCGTCGGATCTTTGCTATTTGGGCGACTATGCTTTTTCCGGCTGTTCCGCGCTTGACATGACCACGTACGATAACGCGAAATACATCGGGAACGACGATAACCCTTACGTCATACTCATGTCCGTTGACGACGAGCGCCTCGCCTCGTGTGAGATAAAAGAGGGGACGAGGGCGATATGCGAGTGGGTCTTTGGAGACTGCGTGCGTTTGAAGTCCGTATCTGTTCCGGACAGTCTGAAGTGCATCTTGAGCGGCGCGTTTTCGGGCTGCACAAAGATTACGTCGCTCGATCTGCCGGAAGGACTTGAGTTTATCGGGGACAACGCGTTTTCAAACTGCAAAGGTCTTACCGAAATATCGATCCCGCAGAGCGTTAAATATATTGCGAAACGCGCGTTCAATAACTGTACGTCCATAACCGCCGCGACTTTGCCGGACGGCATCACGGCTATTCCCGAGAGGCTCTTTTACGGGTGCTCCGGTCTTATCCGCGTGATAATTCCGGGCAGCGTCGCCTCGATCGGCGCCGAAGCTTTTACGGGATGCTCATCCCTTACGGATATTTATTTCGGCGGGAACGATTCCATGTGGAGCTCCGTTGTGAAGGGCGACGGGGTCGATGAGGCTCTTGCCGGAGCATGCGTTCATTACGACGGCGTCTGCGGCGCCGCTCTGACCTGGGCGCTTGACGAGGAGCAGGGGATCCTCACGGTCTCCGGCACGGGAGAAATGGACGATTATGACGGAGCATCGTCGTATGCTCCGTGGTATTCAAAACGTGAAAATATAACTTCCGTCATTCTGTCGGAAGGCGTGACGTCTGTCGGAGCATACGCGTTTTACGACTGCGCGTCCGTCACGTCCGTGACGGTACCGGCAGAGCTAATATCTGTCGGCGCTTTCGCATTTTCCGGATGCGACGCGATCTCGTATGTCAATTATTCGGGAAGCGTCGACGATTGGAGCGCGATCGATATCGCGGAGGGAAACGAGGCGCTCGTCGCGGCGGGAATGCGTGTTGCGTATTCGGGAAGCTGCGGTGAAGGCGTCGTCTGGGTACTTGACGTCGACAGCGGAACTCTCACGGTCTCCGGCACAGGCGCGATCTACGACTATTCCGTCTCCGCGCCGGCTCCGTGGTATGAGTATTGCTCTCAGATAACTGGGACGCTCATATCCGGCGGCATCACAAAGATCGGAGCATACGCGTTCTCCGGATGCCGGGTGATGACGACAGTCTCGATCCCCGACACCGTATTCGATATCGAGCCGACCGCGTTTGCCGGATGTAATTCCCTCGTATACAATACTTACGGCAGCGGATCGTATCTCGGCAGCGAGGCAAATCCTTATCACCTTTTCATAAAAGGTGACTATATGGCGTCTTCATGCGATATCCACAGCGGCGCGAAGATCATATTTGATTCCGCGTTTACCGACTGCGTAAAGCTGCGCAGCGTGACAATCCCGGAAGGCGTCGTGACGATCGGCTCCGGCGCGTTCTCAAACTGTTCGAAGCTCACCGAGGTCGTCATACCCGCGAGCGTCTCTCTCATGCGCTCGTCGATCTTTTTAAGTTGTTCCGCGCTTACGTCGGTCCGGGTAGCGCCCGGAAACGAGAACTATCATTCGAGCGGGAACTGCATTATCGAAACGAAGAACAAGATCCTCGTCTCAGGGTGTAATACAAGCGTCATCCCCGACGACGGCAGCATAACGTCGATCGGAAAAAGCGCTTTCTTCGGATGCTCAAAGATCACAAGCATTGAGCTTCCCGAGTCTGTGAAGTCTATAGGAGGGGCGGCGTTCTACGGATGCCGGTCGCTCGGTGATATTGATCTTTCCCATATCTCGTCTCTCGGAATGCGCGCGTTTTTCAACTGCACATCGATAACGAAGGCGGAACTTCCTCAGGGTATATCGAAGATAGATCAAGAGGTATTCTGCGGGTGCTCCTCTCTTGAGAGCATATATATTCCGTCGACTGTACTGCGCGTCGAGAAACACGCGTTCAACGGTTGTTCCTCTTTGAGAAAGGTATACTACGCCGGAAACGAGGCGAGATTCACAAGGATCGCTGTCGATAACGCAAGCGCGGGAAACTATGTGTTCCTCAACGCCGAGGTCTATTACGGCTTTGCCCGCTTCGGCGTCTGCGGCGCGTCTCTTACGTGGAGCTTTGATGAGACGACGGGCAAACTGACCGTTTCCGGAGAAGGGGATATGAACGCATATTCCTCCGGCGCAGATACGCCGTGGTACGGATTCAGATCGCTGATCTCGGCAGTCGATATACTGCCCGGCGCAACGTCGGTGTCTCCGTTTGCATTTTATGACTGTGACACGCTCGCATCGGTCGCGCTTCCCTCCGGCGTCGCCCTCGTCGGCGCAAACGCCTTCTTCGGATGCGCCGCTCTTTCCGACGTGTATTTCGGCGGGACGTCCGGAGAATGGAGAAAAGTGACCGTCGGCGAATGCAACGATCCCCTCACGGGAGCGCAGATTTACTTCACCGACAACGGCGAATGCGGCGACGGTGTGACGTGGAGTTTCGACTTGTCAAGCGGAATTCTTAAGATATCCGGCGCCGGCGCTGTCGACTCGTTTGCCGATCCCGCCGACGCTCCGTGGTACAGCGCAAGGGACGGTATTTTGAGGATCAGTCTTGCAAGAGGCGTCACGTCCGTAGGAGACAACGCGTTTTCGGGATGCTCGTCTCTTTGCGGGATCATTATCCCTGCAAGCATTGAGAGTATAGGAGAAGGCGCTTTTGACGGCTGCTCCTCTCTTTCCGATATATATTACGGCGCGACGGGCGCCGACTGGGACGCGGTCGAAGTGTCGCACGTATCGAACGCGGCGCTTGACGGAGCCACCCTTCACCCGAACAGCACCTGCGGCGACGCGCTCGTATGGACGTACGACGGGTCGGACAAAACGCTTTACATAGACGGAGAAGGCGCGATATACGACTTCGCCTCGGCAGCGGACGCGCCGTGGCATGACGTCGCGTCATCCGTCACGACACTGTATATTCCGTCAGGCGTCACGTCTGCGGGCGAGAACGCTTTCGCAAGCTTCGCGTCTCTTTCCGACGTCTACTTTGACGGCGACGGCGCATTGTGGCAGAACGTTGAGATTAAAGACGGAAACGCGCCGCTCCTTGCGGCATCTCACCGCTTCACGTATACTCTGACGTATGACGCGCTCGGCGGCGCCGGCGCTCCCGCGCCTCAAAAGAAACAAGGCGGCGAGGCGGCAGTGATCTCCGACGCTCTCCCCGCAAAGAGTTACAAAATAGTTTACAGCGTCACCGGAGCGGCTCTCGCGCCTGCGCCGAAGACGGTCGAGTGCGCCTTTGACGGATGGAATACGGCGCCCGACGGCAGCGGTACGGCGTACCGCGCGGGAGACGAGTACTCACTCGACGCGAGCGTCACGCTATATGCGGTGTGGATCGATCCCGCGGCGGGAGAGCTTGACGAGCCGCAAGACAGCCGCTACACGTTCGACGGATGGTACACGAAGCAAAACGGCGGAGAGAGGGTCACGGGCGAGACGGTGATCAGTTCCGATATAACGCTCTATGCC
>JAFXNX010000133.1 GCA_017529175.1 Clostridia bacterium | reverse complement strand
GTAGTTCATATGAATCTCCTCTCGGTGTTTGGTGTGTGGTAACTCTATTCTACCAGAGATTTATATGAACTTCTTCTTTTTTTGCTTCTTTTTTCTTGTTTCTCTTTTCCTTCCTGTTGCACTTGATAGTATAATTCACCAGTAATATTAAAAGAGGCTGTCTTTAATGCGACAGCCTCTTTTCAGTTATTCTATTAGTTTAATTATTCACTGAAGAGATCCCGATCGACACGATACCTATCCCGTCTCCTTCAAAGGAGATCTTCATCGACGCGATCCGTCCGTGCGAATCGCCCGGCGTCAGCGTCACTTTCGCTTCCCCGCGCGATGGCGCTGCGTCAAACGATCCTTCGCAAACGACGCTCTCTCCGCCGTCACCGATAAGAGCTACCGTAACGGGAACTGTATCGGTTCCGTCGTTTGCGTATTCAAACGATATCGTGTAAATGGTATCCGTAAGGTCGACGTCTTCAAGGCCGACCGTCACGGCGGAATACTTTCCTCTCGGCGCAATGAGGGCTCCGTCCGTGTCGGAGAACGATAAGCTTGCCGTCGGAGCTTCAAACGGCAAAAGGTCTTCAAGTCCCGCGATATGCGCTTTGAGCGCCGACAGGTCCTTCAGCGTGACCGCGCCGTCGCGGTCCGCGTCACAGGTGTCCTTGTCGTAATCTGTGAGGTCTCCCGCTATGACCCGTTTCATAGCGTCGCAGTCGCGAAGACTTATATACCCGTTCTCATCCGCGTCGCCCGGCCGCTTTGTCATGATATACGGCGCGATAAGCGCGCGGTCCGATGCCTTTGTGAAGTCGATCTTCTCGCTTGCCGCCGGCGGATAGTTCAGGTTGTACGCGCACGAGGACGCAAAGCTCTCGGCGTCGGACCTGTCCTTGAACATACGGACGGAGTGGAATATCACGGGATCGCTTCCCATATACATCGCGAACGTATCGATTCGCACGGACGAGACGGTCCCCGTCCAGTACGGCTTATCCGAAAGATCTATCGTTATATACGACCACTCTCCGACGTTCTTTGAGAACGATACGGACTTGTCCTCGCTTTCGTAAGGATTCGTCGACGTTGTGAAGAAGACTTGCGACGCGGTGGGATTCACGGCGCCGTCCGGGACCTTGTATATCAGCGTTATATATTTGTACTCGGATGCGGAAATGCCTTTTCCGTCGTATCCGATACGGAAGAAGGGATCGCCGCCCTCGCTCGCGGCTACCATAAAGCCGCCTTCCCCTGTGAGTGACAGCGCCACGTTGTTGCGGTACGTCACCGCCGCAAGAGACGCTCTCGTGTTGAACTTAAGATATGTGAAATCAAGCTCTTCCGCCTCGTATTCCGCCGCGGTCTTCACGCCGTCGAGCTCCGATTTTGCGTTTGCAAGCTCACGGCGAACGGTCGACGAGTCCTCTGCCGCCGATATGCGGGAGGAGAACGTGTCAAGGATCGACGCGACGGTGAGTTTCTCCGCCTCTCTGTAATCCGACAGATCGACGTATGACGCAAGCGCGCGAAGCGCCGTCTTTTTCACTTCTTCGATGTCAGACGGCGAGAGCGTCGCCATGATAGACTGAACGTACATACGGATCAGAAAATCGTTGGGGTGATTGACGTTGTTTCCCGTCATATCGTTGTATTTCTTTCTCTCGAGAAGCGATTTGTGCATCGTCATCATATCGACGAAAACGACGCCGTCATACTCGTCTTCTATCTGCTGAAGGATCGGCATATATTCTTCCTGTCTGCCGTAAAAATGAGTTATCGGATTGATCACGCTCGGCGAGATCAGGACGAATTCCGCGTTCGGATATGAACTCCTCGTTGTGTCGATTATAGACTTTATGTTCGCTTTGTAATCCGACGGCGCGACGAGGATCGTTCCGTCGTTCGTACCGAATCCGATGAAAACGAGATCCGGCGCGTTGGCGACGACTCTCGATGGAGTCTCGTCGGCGCCCCACGAGGAGGTCGTGCCGCCGACGGCGGTATTGATGTAGTTTATGGAAGAATAACCGTATTTCGCTTTCAGCGCGGTTATCGTCATTTCGGGATACGTCGGCATAAAAGGTCTCGAATTTATGTTCGACATCGAAGAAGCGTTGCATCCGAAGGTCACACTGTCGCCGATGAATACTACGTTCATCGCCCGCTTTTCCGAAAGAGCCGCGGCGCTCTTCGGCAGAAGATCGAGCTTGCTCTCGGGGACTGCTCCCGTCCAGTCGTCCTCATGAACGTAGGTCACCGCGAGCTGAGAACGGTGAAGGTCTCCCGTCTCCGAAAAATACATATACCTGCCGTCGCGCGTGTCCATCCATTTCGACGCGTCCTGCGACGGCTTCGTGTTTCTTATATAATCCGTATAAGGGATCGTCGCTATCGCGCCGCTCGGAGCGATAACGAGACGTCCGTCCTCGTCCGTCGTGTAGTCTGCGCCGTATTTATATTCAACGTTCAGCTCGGAATTTCTGACGGAAACGACGCGCTTCGCGTCGTACATAAGTCTTATCGGGAGCATCGAACCGCCAGGCTCCCTCAAAGGATATACCGCCTCGTTATACACGACGTTTCCGTTCCAGTACGGTTCGGTGTACATCGCAAGATCGTAATACGTCCTCGACAGCTTTGCCTCGTCGATATCCGCAAGCATACCGTCTGCGCGCCGTCTGCAGTCATTCGCGGCGCGCGACGCCGAATCGCCGTCGCGGCAGAAAGAAACGGAGTATATATAAAAAGCGTCCCAAACGGCTCCGCTTGTAAAGGAGTCGAGTCTTATCGAATGTATCTTTCCGCTCCAGTAGGAGACTGCGGACATATCGACTATATAGGATCTGTATTTGTACCCTCTTTCCGGGTGGAACTGTACGCTGCAGCCCGGAGTCGCTCCCGCGATATCCCCTGCGCACATAAACAGCTCCGTCGTCGTCGCTGTCATAGAATCTGTCACCGGCACTCTGTAAGTCAACGCGACGTATTTGTAATCGTCCGCGGATATATCGTCGTCTTCAAAAGAAACCGAGACGAACGGATCGTCTCCCGCCACCGCCGTCAGCACGCTCCCGTCGCCCTCCGAAAACGATACGGCAAGACTGTGAACGCCTGAAAAGCGCGTTATGCAGGATGGGGCGTTGAACGACACCGTGACGACGTCTTCCGACGCCGCGGCGGGGATAAAACACTGCGGCAGACACAATAATAATGCTGCCGCGGCGGAAATAATACGCAGTATGAGACCGTGTTTCATATGATCCACTCTTTCTTCGGAGGAGTAAATACTACGGCGCATGGAAGCGCCTCGGCAGAGATCTCGTTTTCGTCGAATATCTCGCCGTCGTAGCATATCTTTTTCACGCCTTCGAATGATATTTTGCGGCATCTTTTGAAGGTCATGACGTCGCGGAATTTATCTTTCAGGTATCCTTTTTCGGAAATATGAGTTCCTTTTCTGAAATCGGATATCAGTTTTGCGAATTTAGGTATTTTAATATCATTGACGAGGATGACGTCAAGAAGCCCGTCGTCCGGCTTCGCTATCGGCGCGACCTTAAAGCCGCCTCCGTAATATCTGCAGTTGGCGATCGCCGCAAGCAGATATTTTCCGTGCAGAGTCTCGTTCTCTTTATTTCCGTCCCCGACTCCCTCGAACACGACGTCGGTTTCAAACGCCTCTTTTTTTCCGAGGGCGCTGACGACTCCGAGTATATATGAAAAGCTGTTGCCGATGCCGGGCGCGCGTCTTATCCTCTCCGCTTCCGAAACGACTGTGCAGTCGAATCCCACGTTTATCACGTTGACGGAGTATTTGCCGTTCGCCCCGATAAGATCGATCGGATACTCGCGCCCTTCGACGTTCATTTCTTCCGCCGCATAGCGAAGAAAATCGTTTCCGCTTCCGGCGGGAATGCCCGTGAAAAGAGCCGTCTTTCCCGCTCCCGCGTCCATGATGCCGCTCACCGCCTCGTTCATCGTACCGTCACCTCCGTGGGCGACGACGTGCGCGAACGGGTCCTTTGCAAGAAGCTCCGCGACAAATTCCCTGCAGTCGCTCTCTCTTTTCGTCAGGTATATTTTTTCGCCGAGATCGGCGAGAGCGCGCCTCGTCCGTTTGAACTTTCTGCCGCTCCCGGAGACCGGATTGATGATATGTACGGTCTGTCTTTTTTCTGTTGTGATCTTTTTCGTTTCGGTCATTTCCATGAAAAAGTCCTCCGTCATAAATGATTGGTCATAACGTCGACGAGCATTTCGCCCACGTTTTCGCATATCTTTTCCGCAGCCGCGCGGCACGCTTCGCTGCCGTGCGGGAGCGAATAGCCGTGAAAACGCTTTATCATCGCAAGGTCGTTATCATTGTCGCCCGCGGTGAAAACGTCCTCTTCGAGGACTCCGAAGTGACGCGCCATGCGCGCAACGGTGATTCCTTTGTCGACTCCCTTCGGAGGGATATCGACGCAGTGTCCGTTAAGGTTCAGCGAAACCACGTCGCCGTATTTCTCCTCAAGCACCTTGATACAGTGTCTGAAATGCTCCTCGGGATCGAAGCACGCGTTGATCTGCGTAAAAGTTTTATGCCGCCGCGCCTCGATTATCCCCTCGTGGCTGTCGTCGACGGGGCGCTCAAGGTCGATCCTGTACGACTCTCTTCCGTCAGCAAAGAAAAGGTATCCCGTACCGAGCGCGGCGACAGTCTTCAGGATATCCGGAAGTACCGCGCCGTCGCCCTTGTATTCAAAGAGCGTGTCGCCGTTTGAGTCTATCGCGTAGGCGCCGGTCATACACATAATGAAATCGCAGTATTTTAGATAATCTTTTATTATAAATTCCGCGTTGGAATACGTCCTGCCGGTGATTATCCCGAACACGTTACCCGCCTCGCGGAACTCCGTGATCCTTTGCAGATAATCCTCCCTTACCCCGTCGGGATAGAGGTTCAGCGTTCCGTCAAAATCCGTGGCAAACAGCTTTTTTCTCATTTCTCGTAAAACGGCGCGGAATGATGCGGCGCGTCCGTCTCCTCTTTATTATAATATCAAAGCGGCGCGCAGTTGTCAAGACTGACGTCGCTGCGCGCCGTACGGAGCGTAATATGAAACTTTTAACTCAAATGTAATATCCCGCCTGTTTTTCGTACATATCTCTGTAGATACCGCCGTCTCTCGCCCGTCAACTCGTCGAGTATGTGTTTCGGCATTATCACGCTGAAAAGCGGCTGTCCCGCGTCGATCAGTATGTAAAAGAGCGATAAGATAAACTGCCCTTTCGCAAATCGCCACGAATAGCGGAACATATACGCCATATTGTGAATAATATGCTTTAGTTTTTTCATATTCCTCCTATAATTTGAACGTCTCTTTTATGAGGCGCGCCGCATCCTCCGGCAAAATGTTCGTGTTGTCTATACGAAGGTAGTTCTCAAACGGTATCTCGCCCTCAACGCTCACGCATCTGTGTTTCGCCTCGTCGCGAAGCAGTCTCGCCCTCGATTCTTCAAGATCTCTCTTCGACGCCTTGTTTTTCAGTCTGTTTTCAGTCTCGTTCCGCTCAAGGCGCACGCTCTGCGGCGCGACGAGCTCCACGCAGTAGAACTCCGTTCCGTAAGGCTCGAAAATACTGACGATATGCTCGACGTACTCGCGATCCTCCGGGACGTCGAACGGCCATATGAACGTGAAGATCATACCGTAGAGGTCGGACGCGGCGAAGTTTTTGAATATGACCTCGCGCAGCTCGTCTCTTGTCTTGCGGTCGAAGTACCCGAAGATCTCGAGCACCGGCTCTATCGTCATATGGTTATGAAAGAGCCTCAGTCCGGTTATTTTTGCAAGCTCCTGCCCGACGGTCATTTTTCCCGCCGCCGCGGCCCCGATCAACAGTACGAATTTCATATCTTCCCTCCTTTGAATACAAAAACGGCGCGTCCTCTCAAAGACGCGCCGCGATATCATCCCGCTTATATTATAAGAACGCGGATAATACGGCAAAGGTCGCGCCAACGCCGAAAAGCATTTCGTTATTCATCATATCAGAATTGAAGTTTTTCATATTATCCGCCTCCTTTAATGGTTTTTGTTGCTATGATTATACAACACGGGATTGCGTTTGTCAATAAACCGACAGTTAAATGTTGTAATATCCGCAGTTGACATCCGTCCTGCAAAATGATACAATCTAAAGAGTAAAAATCTTTCAAAAAGTTTTGAGGGGTACGGGGAACTTTTTCAAAAGTTCCCCGGTAACAGCTTATGGAATATAAAAAAGTAAAGCTCAAAGAATATCTCGAGTGCGCAAGAGCGGTGAACACTCACGGCGTCGCGGGGATGCTGAAAATGGAGAACAGGTGCGACTCTCCCGAGGTTCTCGCAAAGCTGAAGACGATGTATATAAAACGCGGTGAAGAATACGTCCCGATGAAGGTCACGCGCGCTTCGGTGCAGAAGACTATGGTGCTCGTGAAGTTCGAGGGAGTCGATTCGTTCGAGGACGCGATCAAATACAAAAACGAGATCTTTTACGCCGCAAGAGGAGACTTCCGTCTGCGGCGCGGAGACTTCTTTATCGCAGACATAATCGGTCTTCCCGTTTACGACGATGCCGACGGACGGACGATCGGCACGATGAAGGAAGTGCTCTCCCCCGTCGGTCAGCAGGTGTACGTCATTGAGAAACCGGACGGCAGGACTTTCATGGTGCCGTGCGTTCCCGAGTTCATAAAAGAAGTTTCGTTCGGCGACTCCCGCGACGCGGGGATCTACGTTAAACTTATAGAAGGTATGGAAGAATGAGGATAGATATCATGACTCTGTTTCCGGACCTCGTCGACACTGTGCTCTCCGAGAGCATCATCGGCAGGGCGAGGGCGGCGGGAACGCTCGAGATCAACGCATACAACATAAGAGAGTACTCGGAGGACAAGCATCACCGTGTAGACGATACTCCCTACGGCGGAGGCATGGGTATGCTCATGGCGGCGCCGCCGATATACAACTGCTACGAGGCGATCATTAAAGAGGCTCCTTGCGAAATAGAAAAGACAAGAGTCCTTTATATGTCGCCGCGAGGAAAGGTCTTCGACCAGGCTGAAGCGAAGCGCCTTTCGGAATATGACAGGCTAATCATCCTCTGCGGGCATTACGAGGGTGTCGATCAAAGGATCATCGACGAGATCGTCGACGAAGAAATATCCATCGGTGACTTCGTGCTGACGGGCGGCGAAATACCCGCCTGCATCGTCGCCGACGCCATAGGGCGCCTCGTTCCGGGAGTACTCTCGGACGCGGAGTGTTTTGAAAAAGAGTCGTTTGAGGACGGGCTTCTCGAATATCCGCAGTACACCCGCCCGCCCGTGTTCCATGGGATGGAAGTGCCGGAAGTGCTTCTCTCGGGACATCACGCGAATATCGAAAAATGGCGTCACGAAAAGTCGCTCGAGATAACGAAAACGAACCGTCCCGATCTTGCATCGCTCCTTCCGCCCGAGGAAGAGCCCGTGAAAAAGAGACGAAAAAAGAAAGCCCCCGCCGAAAGCGACGGGGATAAGTAAGGTCTACAGCATACCGTAGTATTCGAGAACTCCGTTTGCGACGCCTGCGGCGAAGAGCTCCGGGTTTCCCGCCATCAGGTTAGCGTCGGATGAGTTCGTAATGAAGCCGAGCTCAACAAGAGTTGCGGGCATCGCGGTGCGTCTTAACACGTAAAGGTTCGTTCTGACGGTAACTCCGCGATTTCGAAGTCCGGTAGACAGATTCAGCTGTTTCAGTATGTCTTCCGCAAGAGGATAAGCGGGGCTCGATAACGAGTAGACGAACGCCTCCTGCCCGGACGCGAAAGAATTGTCCGACGCGTTGGCGTGGAGGCTGATGAACACGTTCGCGCCCCAGGAGTTCGCATCGTTAACCCTCGAGGCGAGGGAGGACGAGTTCGACGTTCCGAGCTGTGTGGCCGGCGTCGGACGCGACAGTCTCGCGTCAAAGCCGCGGCTTCGCAGAATATCCGCCGTCAGCACGCCTATCGTGTAGACGAGGTCCTGCTCGCGGTAACCGTTGCCCTCCGCTCCCGAATTCGGATTTTTAGGGTTATGTCCCTGATCTATGTATACTTTTATCGCCATGGTGACCTCCGGGTTTATTCATTGATTATATTATATGAAATTCCGGCAAAGCCGCCACAAAGGTCAAGATATGGAAATACAGAAAGAACTTCAAAAAATACTCAGCCGCGTGCGCGCGGCGGTCGAAAGATATGAGATGATAGAAGACGGCGACAGGATCGCCCTCGGTATCTCCGGCGGCAAAGACTCTCTCACGATGCTCTGCGCCATCGCCGCGCTGAAGGAGTTTTTACCGAAGAAATTTGAACTGATCGCGCTCCAGATAGACATGGGGTTTGACAAGTCGGAGCTTATCGCGGCGCCCGAAAACAATCACGACGAAGTGCGCGCTCTGTGCGATGAGTACGGCGTTTTGTATCACGTGAAGCGCTCCGAGATCGCGAAAGTCATATTTGACATAAGGCACGAGTCGAATCCGTGCTCGCTCTGCGCGAGGATGAGGCGCGGCGTGCTGACGGACGAGGCGAAAGCTCTCGGGTGCAACAAGATCGCGCTCGGCCATCACTACGACGACGCCGCGGAGACCTTGATGCTCAATCTCTTTTACGAGGGACGTATCGGCTGTTTCCGTCCGGTGACTTACCTCTCCCGCTCCGATATGTACGTCATCCGCCCGATGATACTCACCGAGGAGAGGCAGATAAAATCTTTTGCAAAAAAAGCGTCCCTTCCCGTAGAAGCGACGCCCTGCCCGGAGGATGAGCACACCGAACGTGAAGAGATGAAGACTCTTCTCCACTCTCTCGACAGACAGCACCGCGGTATTTACCGCCGCGTCGTCGGCGCCCTCGAGAGATCCGGGATAGACGGATGGAAGGAAGAATAGAACGCACAAGAGGGAACTTTTCGGGAAAAGTTCCCTCTTGACTGATGTGACCCCGAAAGTTTAGACAAAAATAGATAATTAGATTGAAAGTGAACGAGTTCGGAATTGGACCGGGCTCATTCCTTTTAGTTTAGTAGAGATTCTCTCGTTGTTGTAAT
>JAFXNX010000132.1 GCA_017529175.1 Clostridia bacterium | reverse complement strand
GCGAGGGGTCCCGGGTATGAGTCCGGGAACAAACAGTATCGCCGCCACCGCGACAACGTACACCGCCGCGGTTACGGCTCCGACGCGAAGAGCTCCCCAGTGAAGCTTCGCGACGATGAGCGCGTAGCAGACGATAAGCACGACCGCGACTACGGCGCACGCGATAAGCTGCCACGGCTTTATTACGGATTTTCTCTTTTTATCGTTCATTGTCTTCAGATCCTTTATCCTTTACCGACTTCAGCGATCGGATCGCACCGATATACGAAAGCAGCGGTGCCAATATCGAGATCAGCAGCGAAGCGACCGTTCCTCCGAAAAATAACGTCGCGACCGCCGCGGCGATCAGGATCGCTATGATTCCGCCTCCCGTTCTTCTCTTTCTCGCAGAACGGAACAAACTCATTATTCCGACGACGGCGAAGATCGCCATCATGACGTAATCTACGTTCAGTATTACGTACGACCACGGAGCGGGAATAAAACCGGTCATAAACGACAGCAGGGTAACGAGAATATAGATGACCGCGAACGGACGCGGCGCCGTAAACTCTCCCGTCATCAGAAGCTCCCGGGTCCCCGCGATACGCGTCGCGACGCCGAAGAGCGTCCTGAAGATCACAGAGGAGATCATCGATCCGATCATTATCGCCGCAGGCACGAGAGCCGTAACCGCGCCCGAAAGCGCGTCGGTGTCGATCGCACCCGCCGAAAGACCGTTCTGCTCCGCGATCCTTATCGTCTCGCCGATAACGGTTTTCGACGCTCCGGAAAGCCGTTCCGCCGCAACGGTGACCGAACCGGTGGAATCCGAAAGAAGAAGGAGAAGCAATCCGGAAAAAACGACGAAGAACAGAGCCGACGATAGAAGAAAAACGTAGAACTTCTCGGCGCGTCGGATGATCAGAACGCTGACGGCCGCAGAAAAGAGCAGGACGGCAGAAAGCGCGATCAGCGCCGGCAGCCGGTCAACCCCGGGAATCAGAACCGCTGAATATCCGAGAACGAACGGGACGAAGGAAAAAAGCAGTCCCTTCTGATGAGTAAAAATGAACGTCATCACGAACGCCGCCGCGAAAAACATGAGAGCCGACGTTCCTAAGCGGCCCGTCCCGAAGAAATATGCCGCGCCGAAAGCAGACGCAAAAGCGAATACGGACGACAGCACGGAGCGCGCGGCCTTGGACGTACCGCGCCTCGATTCAGTCAACTCTCCGGTTTCCGGTAAGTTATCCAAAAGACCGCCTCCCCTCTAAAATAGTTATATATATGCAGTATGGTATTATATCAAAAAAAGGCACGTTTGTCAATCAAACGGGCGGCTTCGTCACACCGTTTCGCGCATATCGGATATTTTGTGAAAAACCCGTCTTCGGGCACAATATTTGCCGTTTCATGCTTGACAATTGCCTAATCTCGCTGTATAATTATTGTGTATATCGTTTTGCGCCGTCATGCTGCAAAGCGTGTACGTTATTGATAATTGCCTCATCCGCTGGACGGCGGGCGCCGCCTTCGGATGAACGATATATCAAAATTGAATATATGGGAGGTACAGTATGCAGCTGTATATCGCCGTTCCGGCGATCGTTGTATCTCTCGTGGCAGGATTGATCTTCGGATATTTTTATCGCAAGAAAAAGGCCGAGGGGCAGATCGGTTCCGCCGAAGCCCAGGCAAAGAAGATACTCGAAGACGGGATCAAGGCCGCGGAGACAAAGAAGAAAGAGGCGTTGATAGACGCCAAGGAAGAGATCCTGAAAGCAAAGAACGACTTTGACGAAGAGATCAAAGAAAGAAGAAACGAACTCACCCGACAGGAAAGGCGCATGGCGTCGAAGGAGGAAGCGCTCGACAAGAAGACCGAGTCGATAGAAAAGAAAGAAG
>JAFXNX010000131.1 GCA_017529175.1 Clostridia bacterium | reverse complement strand
GCAATACCTTGACGTCGCAGTTGAAAAAAGAGTGAAAAACGTTGTTTTCGCTTCGTCAAAAGCGGTATATTCGGGCGACGCTCTTCCATGGAGAGAATGCAACGCATCAGTCCCGTCGAGCCTTTACGGCGCATCAAAACTCGCTTGCGAAGAGCTCGGTCTTTTGACCGCCGAAAAAGCAGGTATGGGCTTTGTCGCTCTGAGGTTTGCGCAGGTGATCGGATACGGAGAACGGCGCGGATATCTTATCGGCACTCTTATAGATAACGCGATATCAAAAAGAACGCAGATCATATACGGCGACGGCAGTCAAAGACGCCATTACGTGTACGTCAAGGACGTCGCGAGCTCAATTCTTTGCGCCGCGGAGCATCCCGGACTTCGCGCCGTCGTCAATATAGGTATGCAAGAAACTCTTTCAAATCTCGAAATGGCGAAGTCCGCCAACCACGTATTCGGCAACGAAGATAATCTTCGCTGCGATCCCTCTCTTGAAATGAGCAAGATAAATGATGAAATGGATATAAGTCTTGCAAAAGAAGTGCTGAACTTCTCCGCGGAATATGACATAGATTCATCATTTCGCGATATCGCCTCCGAAGCGGAGATTTAACATGAACGTGATAAAAAAAGCGTATCAAAAATACAATTCGTTTCCCGTACCCGTAAAAGCGTCGTTTTTCTTTGTCTTCTGCGGCGTCTTCAAGGACGTTGTGGACGTGATATCGACACCGGTATTCACAAGGATGCTGACGACGGAGGAATACGGGCTTTTCAGCGTTTACAACTCATGGTATCAGATCATAAGGATCGTTATAACCCTCAGCATTTTCAGCGATTCCTTCAACGTGGGTATGTCCCGATACGGGGAGAAAAAGGAAAGGTTCGCATCGTCTCAGCAAGGGCTTATCACGACGCTCTTTCTTATCTGGGCAAGCGTCATATTCGTATTCAGAGACGCTTTATCGGATCTTACGGGGCTTGAAACTTCCCTCATCATCCTTATGCTCGCGCAGGTTTTGTTCTCTTCCGCATTCTACGTCTGGTTCCAGAAAAACAGATATTTATACAGTTACCGCATACTTACCGCCGTAACGCTCGTATATACGGTTCTCCAGCCGCTTCTCGGCATAATTCTTATAAAGATAAACAACTCCGCTTCTTACGGCTTCGGCAACGGAGATATAAGGATCTACGCCGGCGTCGGCGTACAAATACTTTTCGGCGCAGTATTCTTCGTGATCCAGTTCATAAAGAACAGAACGTATTTTGACAAAGAATACTGGTCGTTCTCAATTAAGATCAACTTACCGCTCCTGCCTCACTATCTGTCGCAGATCCTGCTCAATCAGTCGGACAAGCTGATGATCGACTGTTTTCAGGGAAAGTCTTTCACGGCTGTATACTCCGTCGCTCACGCGGCGGCGTTCGTTCTGCAGGCGGTAACGAACAATCTCAACGCAACGTTCATCCCCTGGTTTTACGGAAAGCTGAAACGCCGCGACTACAGCGGAGTCCGTCGGGGCGTCACTCTGCTTCTTCTGTTCTCCGGCGCTCTCGTGATCGCACTCGTTCTCGTTGCCCCGGAAGCTATGAAGATCCTTGCGGGAGCTGATTATCACGAGGGTATCTGGATCATACCCCCGCTCGCGGTGAGCGTTTATCTGATGTTCTTCTATATGCTCTTCTCCGACCTCGAGCTGTTCTTCGGAAAGAGCCATTATATCATGGTCTCGTCGCTGACAGGCGCCGCATCAAATATCGTCCTCAATTATATTTTCATTCAAAAATTCGGATATCTTGCCGCAGGATACACGACCGTCGCAGGCTATTTACTGATGTGCGCAGGACACGCAGCCTTCGCAAAGCTCACCTGTAAAAAAGAAGGCGTTCCGTTCGGTATGATATATGACGCAAAGGCTTTGATATCGATCACCGCCTCCCTTTTCGTTCTGTGCGCAGGCGCAATGATGCTTTATAACTACCCTGT
>JAFXNX010000010.1 GCA_017529175.1 Clostridia bacterium | reverse complement strand
GGATGGCTTTTTCCCTCCCGTATTTGTTTACTTCCGAAAAAATTCTTAAGAAGACGGGGTTAAAAGAAAAACTGCGGGAAATGAAAAGAGCGTCGCGCGCTTTGCAGAAATAAAACGCTCTTTTCGAATTATTCGGCGAAATTGTTACTAATATAGCGCAATACTGCGGCGCCGACGATTTTTCGTCGGCGCCGCTGCAAACTGAAGACAAAGTCTTCAGTTTGAGGCAGAGTGAGAGAAACGCCGCAAGATTTGGTGATCTCGCCGCGTCAGGCGTATATGGATACGTCGAGCGGCGAGAGCGCCGAAAGGCAATGACTTAGGGGGTCCTCAAAAACCATAAGGTTTTTGGGGTTCTCCGGTGGCGGGCATTTTGCCCGCCTCATTTCTTTATATCGCACATCATCTTTTTATGATGTTATGCAAGTTTTATGTCTTGATTATTCGTGTCATTGCCGTTCTTGCAAGTTTGTCTTCGCTCTGCAGCGGCGCCGACGATTTTTCGTCGGTGCCGCTGCAGTTATTTGCGGTGTGATAATACCCTTGCCTTTTCCCGTTTTGTGAAAAAATCATATATAAAATTCAAATTTTTTATGCGTTTTTAAGAAAAAATAACGAATTGCTATTGAAAAAGTAGAAAAAATGTTGTAAAATATGGTCAGTATACACAATGGGAAACTATGAGGTCAAATTAATCAAATCAAAATCATAATTAAAATGATGGGAGAATGATCATGTCCAATCGTCTGTTTCAGGGAATTGTTTATCAAATGCGCGACGCCGTCGACCGTGTGATCGGAGTTATCGATGAGAGCGGAGTCGTAATAGCTTGCAGCGATCTTGTCAGAATAGGCGAAACGAAGCAGGACGTCCGCGACGAGATGGCTTATATGACCGCGTCTTTTGTCGCCGGCGGGTTCACTTACCATCCGGTGAGCAACAATGCGAAGACTGAGTACGCGGTGTTCGTTGAAGGGGAGGACAATATCGCCGACAAGTACGCGGCGGTCCTTGCGATCTCGCTTTCCAACATCAAGAGCTTGTACGACGAGAAGTACGACAAGAACTCGTTTATCAAGAATATCATCCTCGACAATATCCTTCCGAGCGATATATACGTCAAGAGCAAGGAACTCAGATTCAACACGGAGGAGGTCCGCGTCGTCTTCCTCATCAGATTCACCGAGAGGACGGACGTTCTGCCTCTCGACATCGTTCAGAACATCTTTCCCGACAAGACGAAGGATTATGTGATCGGTGTGGGCGAGAAGGATATCGTTCTCGTAAAGGAGATAAAGACTGTCTCCGACACGAAAAAGATCGAGAAGACGGCAAAGTCCATAGCGGATACGATAAGCTCCGAGTTCTTCACGAAGGTCAATATCGGTATCGGTACCGCGGTCGACAACATAAAGGATCTTGCGCGTTCTTATAAAGAGGCGCAGGTGGCGCTTGAAGTCGGCAAGGTGTTCGACACCGACAAGAGTATCGTGAGCTACGACAACCTCGGTATCGGAAGACTCATTTATCAGCTTCCGACGACTCTTTGCGAGATGTTCCTCCAGGAAGTCTTCAAAAACGGTTCGCTCGACAGCCTCGACCGCGAAACGCTCATGACGATACAGTGCTTCTTCGAGAACAACCTCAACGTCTCCGAGACGTCGAGAAAGCTCTTTGTTCACAGAAACACCCTCGTTTACCGCCTTGAGAAGATACGCAAGCTGACAGGTCTCGACCTTCGCGAGTTCGACCACGCGATAACGTTCAAGGTTGCTCTCATGGTCAAGAGATACCTTACGACGAAACCGGTAAAATTCTGATCTCCAGAAACTGTTTTACGATCGGAAAATAATCACGTAAAAAGGCAATATTTATGATAGAATTCAGAAACGTAAAAAAGCATTATCCTAACGGAACGGTCGCGCTCGACGGGGTCGACTTGAGGGTGGAAGACGGCGAGTTCGTCTTCATCGTCGGCAGATCCGGCGCGGGTAAGACCACGATGATGAAGCTTCTTCTCAGAGAAGAAAAAGCAAGCTCCGGTGAGATCATCGTCGGAGACTACAATCTGATGAAGCTTCGCAATTATAAAGTTCCTCATTACAGACGCGAACTCGGGGTAGTGTTCCAGGATTTCAGACTGTTTAAGGATAAGACCGTATACGAGAACGTCGCTTTCGCGATGCAGGTGGTAGGCACCCCTGCAAAGCTTATCAAAAGGCGCGTTCCCGCGATCCTCAACACCGTAAACCTTCCCGACAAGGGCAAGAATTTCCCGAGCGAGCTGTCCGGCGGCGAGCAGCAGCGCGTCGCGCTGGCGAGAGCTCTTGCCAACAATCCCAAAATCATCATAGCGGACGAGCCTACGGGTAACATCGACCCGAAAATGAGTATTGAGATAATGAATCTTCTTATGAAGATCAACAAGCTCGGCAAGACGGTCATCGTCGTTACTCATGAAAAGGCGCTCGTCGACTACTATAAACAGAGAGTTGTCATGCTTCGCGACGGCAAGATAATCGAGGACCGTGTGGGAGGTATGTTCAAATGAAAAAAAGATACAGACTCTCCTACTTTATTGTTCAGGCGGTCAAAAGTCTTTGGAGAAACGGCGTAATGTCGTTCGCCTCCATCGCCGTTCTGATGAGCTGTCTTGTCGTAATGGGCGGCTTTGCGCTTCTCGTAAAGAATATTAACGTCAACCTTGAAAACCTTAATATGATGAACCAGATCGTCGCGTTCTGCTATCCCGACGCCACCGAGGAAGAAATTCTTTCCGTCGGCGCCGAAATAGAGAAGCTCGACGGCGTGCAGTCCATCGTCAGGGTCACCAAAGCTGAGGGACTTCAGAAGATGAAGGACCAGGCGGGCGAGTACGAGGATCTTTACAGCGATATCAACGACGAGAACAACCCGCTGTCCGATTCGTTTGAGATCACTTACGTCTCGGAGGACGACGTTTCCAACCTTCAGTATTCTCTCAGCCATATGGAGGGAGTCAGAAAGGTCAACGCGAGAGTCGACCTTGCAAAGTCGATATTAAAGTTCAAAAACAGTATTCAGTGGATATTCATATGGTTCCTTGCGATACTGTTCGTCGTAACGATATTTATCATAATCAACACGATAAAGCTCGCTCTCCATTCGAGAAGACACGAGATAAGCGTTATGAGGTACGTCGGCGCGACGGGATGGTTTATCACGCTGCCGTTCATATTTGAGGGTATAATAATCGGTCTTGTCGCAAGCGCCCTTGCATATCTTGTCGAGACGTTCGCGTACTCATATATAGAGGGAACGATATTGTCCGGTCTCGAAATGCTCAAACTCATCCCGTTCGGAACGATCAGCGTATCCGTATTTCTGCAGTTCCTTGCGGTCGGCGTTATCACCGGCATCATCGGAAGCTGCATATCCCTCGGAAAATATTTGAAATCATAAGCGATAAAGGCGGCGGGGCATCCTGCCGTCTGCACCGTCCGTTTTGCATATTGTTGCGATAAGGAGGAAAGCTTTGTACAATAAGATAAAGAAGTTTATTATTTCCGGCGTTCTGTGCGCCGCGATCCTGTCTGCTATGCTTTTGCCGAGGACTTCGGTCGTCACCGTTTCGGCGGACACCACGACGCAGTCTTTACAAGAGCAGATCAGCGCGCTTGAAGCAAAGCAGGCGGAGCTGAAACAGCAGATCTCCGATCTTAACGATAAGAAATCGTCGGAGATGGAGGTCAAGGCAAATCTTGACGCTCTCGGAGACATAACACAGCAGAAGATCAAAGCCGCAGAGACTCTCTCCGAACAGCTCGCCGCGAGTATTGAATCGACAAGCGCGTCGATAGCGGAAAAAGAAGAACAGATAAAGACGACGTTCGACAAATTCCTCGACCGTCTCGTGGTATCATACGAGGAGGGAGAAGCGAGCTATCTCAGCATTATCCTCAATTCTTCCGATATGGCTGATTTTCTGTCCAAAATGGATATGGTCAGCAGTATGCTCGAATACGACCGCAATCTGAAGATACAGTATGAAAATGAAAAAACCGCGCTTGAAGCGGATAAGGCAAGCCTCGAGGAAGCAAAGACTCAGCAGACAAAACTCATCGCCGAGCTTGAAGAGGATAAGGCGGAATACGAGCAGCTCTCCGAACAGCAGGCGACGTATATCAAATCTCTTGAAGAAGACATAAGCAAAGCAAACACCGCTTACGAAGAAGCAAAGGCGCAGGAGAACGCGCTCGACGCGGAGCTTCAGCAGCGTCTTTATGAGATAGCGATGCAGCAGAAAGCGCTCGAAGAGCAGAGAAAACGCGAAGAGGAAGAACGCCGCCGTCAGCTCGCGGAACAGGGCATAACGTTAGAAGATGACGACACGAACAAAACCGACGCGTCGAACGTATATAAAGGCGACGGCTTTGCATGGCCTCTTTACGGATATTCCTATATTTCATCCGGATTCGGCTGGAGAACTCTCGGCGGCTGGAGCGACTATCACCGCGGTATCGACATACCCGCTCCCTACGGGACTCCGATCCACGCGTCAAAGGGCGGACAGGTCATAACCGCGACGGGACACGGAAGCTACGGCAACTACGTCGTTATAGATCACGGACTCAACTCAAACGGCGACGGCGAGTCGACGCTATACGCTCATATGAGTTCTATCGGATGCTCCGTCGGTCAGTACGTCAATCAGGGCGACGTGATCGGTTACGTCGGCTCGACCGGTTATTCGACCGGTAACCACACTCACTTTGAAGTGCGTATCAACGGCGAAGCGCTGAACCCCATGAATTTCGTTTCCCCGTAAACTAAATATAACGTCTCAGACGGCATATTTTGCCGTCTTTGCGTTTATGAAAGGTAAATTTGACAATGAACAGAAAAGTATCTCTCGGAGTTTGTATCCTCGTTTTGGTGATCGGTATCGCCTTCAGCAGTATCGCGTCAATAATGGCGTATAAAACGTGGAGCCCCGACGTTGCCGTTATCTCTTCCGGTAACAGCGCATCCTCCGGCGCAGAAGGCGCCGACGGTATTGAAGGGGAGATATACGAAGAGATCAAAGATATTAAAGCTCTGGTAGATAAGTATTATATCAACGACGTCGACGAAGAGACGGTCAAAAAGTATGCCCTTATCGGTTACGTCGCGGGACTTGAGGACCGCTACGCGGGTTATTACGACGCGGAAGAGTATAAAGAGCTTCTTGCCGATCTCGACGGAGATATGCAGGGTATCGGCGTGAGCGTGATATACAACTATGACTACGGCGCGATCGAGGTCATCGACGTCTTCCCGGATTCTCCGGCTATGGAAGCGGGAATGCTGGTCGGGGACCTGATCGTATACTGCGGCGAGGATAACGAGAGCGTCGCTTACCTCGGATATGATGCGGCTCTTGCAAAATTGCGCGGCAAGGCGGGTACGACCGCCAAGTTCGTCGTTTACAGAGGCGACGATTACTCGGAAGAGGTAGAGTTCGAGATCGTCCGCGACTACGTAGTCGAGCAGAGCATAAGTCACAGAATGTCAAAGACCGACGATAAAGTCGGCATAATAAAGATATCGAGTTTCAACACGGCGACGATTACGCAGTTTGAGGAAGCGCTCAACTCGCTTGTCGAAAGCGGGGCGAAAGCGCTCGTGTTCGACGTGAGGAACAATCCGGGCGGCGAACTTCAGTCCATCTGTAAAATACTCGATATGCTGGTGCCTGAGGGACCGGTCATAAGGACAAAGGAAAAAGGCTCGGATATTGAGACGATATACAACTCCGACGAAAACGAGATAAATATGCCGATGGCTGTCATAACGAACGGACAGACGGCAAGCGCGGCGGAGCTTTTCACAAGCTGCCTTAAAGACTACGGGAAGGCAGTCGTCGTGGGAGAAAAGACTTACGGAAAGGGCAGTATGCAGTCCATGGTGCCTCTTCCCGACGGAGGGTGCCTCAAGCTGACTACAGCGCTGTACTACCCGCCGTTCTCCGACAATTACGACGGCGTCGGAATTGAACCGGATATCGAGTCATCGATAGCGGAAGAGTTTTCAAAAAAGAGCATTTACAAACTCGAAGAGAGCGAAGACGCTCAACTGCTCGACGCGATCGCCGCGCTGAACGGCGCTGAAAAGTGATATTTATAACGAAAGGAAACAAGATAGATGGAAGAGATCAAAACAAATTATACCGAAGAAGGTTATAAGAAACTGGTAGACGAGCTCGATTTTCTCAAAGGCGAAAAGATGAAAGAGGTCAAGGACGCGATCGCCGCGGCAAGAGAACTCGGAGACCTTTCTGAAAACAGCGAATACGATGAAGCGAGAAACGAGCAGGCCAAAGTCGTGACAAGGATCCAGGAGATCGAGGAACTGCTCAAACACGCCGTCGTCATCAGCGAGAGCGACGTCGACCTGAGCGTAGTCCATCTCGGTTCAACGGTAAAACTTCTTGACAAAGAGTTCAACGAAGAAATAGAATACAGCATCGTCGGTACGAACGAAGTCGACGCGCTGTCAGGAAAAATATCCGACCAGAGCCCCATCGGATCGGCTCTTCTCGGAGCGCGCAAAGGAGAGGACATAACGGTCGAAACGCCGAACGGCGATCTCAAATTCAAGGTCCTCGACGTATGGCGCGTTAAGAATAACTAAGGAGACATGATAAAAAGGAAAGTGGTGGGAACACAGTGCGAGAGCTCTGTAAATCTGGTAAAATAAAAATATCAGAGAGACAGAGTAGATACTAATTCGACATATTAAATGGTCTACGAGATCGCTAAGGAGAATGAAG
>JAFXNX010000130.1 GCA_017529175.1 Clostridia bacterium | reverse complement strand
GTGAGATCGCGATCCTCGCGCACGTCGCGTATGCGTGTGCGGTAGTCCATAGGATGCCCTCCGGTAGTGTATTGTTACCGGTTTTATTTTAGAATATTCAGATATTGAGTATTGACAAATACTCAATAATTGAGTATAATTAATTAAACATTACATTATGGGGAGGGAATTACTATGTCATTCTGTAGAAATTGCGGAGCTAAAATTTCAGATGAAGCTGAAATTTGTATTTCCTGTGGAGTTGCGAAGGGAAACGGCGACAAGTTTTGTCCAAATTGCGGTTCTGAAACAAGTTCAAATCAAGCCGTATGCTTAAAATGCGGCGTTGGTCTCAGCGGCGCAAGTAACAAAAATGCTTTTACAAAAGCTTCGAAATCAACTAAATTTTACAGAATCAAAGAAGGGAAACTATTAGGCGGTGTTTTTTCCGGAGCTGAAAAATGCTATGGTATTAACCGTTGGCTAGGACGAATCATTATGCTTTTTGTACCGCTTTGGCCAATTTGGTTGATTATCTACATTGTCGTATGCACACAAACCGAAATGATCGACAATTGAATATACACCGCTATTTCTAATTTGTGATTTGAATCTTTAAGTTAGTTACTGTAATAACCAACCGCTATCATCTAAAAGTATGGCGAAGGATCTACGAAAATCAAAGCATTTTTCGTAGATCCTTCGCTGTTCTACTTCATGGACGACACATAAAGAGAGTTTTTACAAGCTCTCTTTAATCTGTATTATTCAACGAGTATGTAAATATCATTTGTTCTTGATTTATCAAGATTATTGTCGTATAATATAATTGTTATTTATGTATTACAGTAATAAGGAGCTTGATATGGAACGTGTCAGCAAGATCAATTATTATCTCGACATAGCGGAAACGGTGTCTGAAAGAAGCACCTGTCTTCGCCGCCGCTTCGGCGCGATCATCGTTAAAAACGACGTAATAATATCAACGGGATATAACGGAGCGCCGCGCGGAAGACTCAACTGCACCGACCTCAAGTACTGCGCAAGAGACAAGCTCGGCATCCCGCGCGGCGAAAGATACGAAATGTGCCGCAGCGTTCACGCGGAAGCGAACGCTATCATCGCCGCGGATCGCGACAAGATGATCGGCTCAACGCTGTTTATGTGCTGTACCGACCCCGAAAGCGGCGACGTTATTCCCAACACCTGCTCCTGCATGATGTGCAAGCGCATGGTCATAAACGCCGGTATCGAGAAGGTCGTTGTGCGTGAAGACAAAGATACATATACGGAATACAGCGTTTCCGACTGGATAGAAAACGACGACAGCCTGTCCGGAAAATTCGGATATTGATATATGAAAAAGACTTCATTGTTCCTTGCCGTCCTCTTCGTTTTCCTCGCTCTCTTCGCATCATCCTGCGGCGATGACGACGGATACGAAAACTTCAAGTACGAGGACGGAGCGATAGTGTCGGAAGAGACGGGACACCGCTTTATCGCCGCTCCGATCGGCTTCCAGCCTTGCGGTATGGGCGAAAAGTGCGCTGTTAAGGACGGGGCGTTCGATCTTTATACGATGACAGACCTTGACGGCAAGCCCGTTTCCGTCGACGAGTGGATGTCCGGAGAGTACTCCGGCGCCGCGACGACCGTATATTACCGCGAAGGGTTAGAGATCCCCGCGTTTGACAGAATAGATTATTCAAAGTGTTTCATCTGCCAGGAAGACGAGAACGTCGTATCGTTTGCAACGATAGAAGACAAAACGCTTATCGGAAAGCTCGTGTCGGCGGCGGCGTTGGGAGAAATGAAAACGCTGATAGATGAACCTTCGTCCGTTTATACGCTGAAATTCTACTCGGAAGATTATCCTATGCTGCTTTATTCGGTGGAT
Organism: Clostridia bacterium; assembly: GCA_017529175.1. The sequence continues at coordinate 3,976 of JAFXNX010000130.1, read as the reverse complement.
TATCTCGTTTACGAAGGCGCGTCGTATCTTTTCGTCAGAGAAAACAAAACGTACGCGGACGTGACCGGTCTTATCGACCGTTTCATACCGTCGGACGACGGCGCGAATTAACGTACAATTATCGAAAGTACGGTGATCGATCAATGTTCATACTTGCAATTGAATCCTCATGCGACGAGACCTCTTGCGCAGTTGTCGAAATGGAGAGGGGCAAAAGGAGGATACTTTCAAATACGGTGTATACGCAGATAGCGACGCACGCCCTTTACGGAGGCGTCGTTCCGGAGATCGCGAGCAGAGCTCATATCGAAGCCGTGAGCCGCGTTGCAAAGGAAGCGGTCGCATCGTCCGGAGTCCCGCTTTCAAAGATCGACGCCGTCGGCGTCACTTATGCTCCGGGACTTATCGGCTCTCTTCTCGTCGGAGTCAGCTTTGCGAAATCTCTTTCGTTCGCTCTCGGAGTGCCGCTGATACCGGTAGACCATATCAAAGGGCACGCGGCGGCGGCGTACTTTACGTCGGACGAGCTTGAAGCGCCGTTTTTGGCTCTGATCGTCTCCGGAGGACATACTTCCCTTTACGACGTTAGAACTCCTTCGGATTTCGTCGAGATAGGCTCGACGCGCGACGACGCGGCGGGCGAAGCGTTCGACAAAATAGGAAGAGTTCTGGGTCTTCCGTATCCGGGAGGCGCCGCTATGGACCGCCTTGCCGCGGAAGGGTTTGAGAAGTGTCCGGAGGCGATACGGGATATGAAGTTCCCCTCCCCCGCGATCTCGGACGAAACTCTCGACTTTTCGTTCAGCGGACTGAAAACGTTTACGCTCAACTATATCAATTCATACAGACAGAAGAACGCACTCTCCGACGACGACACGCTGTCCGATGAATTCAGGATGAGCGTTGCCGCCGCTTTTACAAGGGCGATTACAGACGGGATCACATCAAAGCTTAGCGAAGCGCTGACGGCGACAGGTTACAAAACGCTCGTTCTCGCAGGGGGGGTCGCTGCAAATTCTCACCTGAGGCAAAGCGTCGCCGAAACGGCAAAAAGGTGCGGCGTCAGGTTGTTCGCACCTCCCGTGTCTCTCTGCGGAGACAACGCCGCCATGATCGGAGCGCAAAGCTACTTTGAATACCTCTCCGGAACGAGGGCGACGTCGTATCTGAACGCGTTTGCATCCGACGAAGGAGCGTCCGCGCACAAAAATACGCCGCAAGGCGCTATGGATAATGGAGCAAACAATTAACATTAATTTGCGCTTTATGTAAACGCGACACGTCCCTAAATCAAAATAGGCAAACATATTTGACTGCGTATGTCGAATTACAGCGGAACGCGTCCATATCTTTGCCGGATATTTAAGCTTTTCGTCTAAAACCGAATATGCCTCTGCAATATGACTTTAACGCCTCACGGGGCAACTTTTCTACAGCTTTTTCTACATCCTGTAGAAAACTTTTGCGAATGCCTATCAAAAATGAGGCAACCGCCGAGATAAATTTGCTGAAAATTCACGACCGGAGTAAAAAATGAAGATAGATCCGAAGTACAAGGACGGAATAATCGCGCTTCCGTCATCGCAGGTCCTTGATAATCTGAAGTCTGCAAGCGGTAACGACCTGAAGGTCCTCGTTTACTCGATCTCAAAACGCGACGCGACCGCCGAAGAGATAGCGGACGCCGCAGGTATAACGAAGGACGAGGTCAAAGATTCTCTCGCTTTCTGGAAGAGCGTCGGCGCCGTTTCGGTCACGGGACTGAAAGGCGCGAGGGCGTCGCTTCCTGCGAAAGAGGACGATGCGGAAAAGGATAAAAAAGAAAAGAAAGAGCTGACCGTATCTCTTATCTCGTACGGCATTCCCGTGTACACGGAAGCGGAGATCGCAAAAAAGCTGAGAAGCAACAAAAAACTCAAGACGCTCGTCGACGAGTGCTGCAGTATACTCGGAAAGATCCTCAACACACACGAGGTCGGAGTGATAGTCGTTCTTTCCGATTATCTGATGCTCGGAGACGAGTATATAATGCTTCTTTGCTCTCACTGCGCCGCGGCGGGCAAGACGTCCCTTCAATACGTCAAACGTGTCGCGGAAAATCTCGTGAACGAAGGGATAACCGAGTATTCCGAGCTTGAGCGTTATTACGAAAATATCGAAGGGGCAAAATCGACGGAAGGATACGTCAGACGTCTTTTCGGCACGGGATCCCGCGCGCTGACTCCGAACGAAAAGAAATGCATCGCCCTGTGGAACGAGTGGAACGTTTCGCAAGAACTCATAAAAGCCGCATACGACATTTCGGTCGACAACACGGGAGATGCGAAAATGAACTATATGCACAAGGTCATATCCAACTGGTATGAAAACGGGATCACGACGCCGGAAGGCGCCGCAGAAGCGTCCCGCAAATACAAGGACGGCGCCGCTTCCCGCGGAAAAGGAAAAAAAGCAAAGGACGCAGGCAGTTTCGATACGGACGATTTCTTCGAAGCCGCTATCAAGCGTTCCTATTCGGATAAAAACAACTGAAGGAGTAATATATGATAAAGAGTAAAACTTCCGAAGTTATAGAGAGATTCGCAAACAAAAGAAAAGCGGCGGAGGACGCAGCAAACGCAAGATGTCTCGAGATCCACGCGGCGATCCCGGAAACAGTTGAGATCGACCGCGAGCTCTCCTCAACGTCGCTCTCTGTTCTCACCGCCATAACGTCAGGCGAGCACGTCGACGAAAAGATCGCACAGCTGAAAGCGAGAAACCTCGAGATCAGAAAGAAGCGCGCGTCCCTTCTCGCCGCGGCGGGATATCCCGAGGACTATACCGACGTCCGTTTCGAGTGCCCCGTATGTTCTGACACCGGATTTGTCGGAACGAAGGTTTGCGAGTGCCTGCGTCGGGAGGTCGCCGTTGCGGCGCTTGAGGATTCGGGTATCGGAAAACTCGCGAAGACGCAGTCATTCGATACTTTCGATCTCAAATACTATTCCGGCGACGCTCTGAAATTTGCAAAGATCAACTTTGATACTCTGAAAGATTTCGCCGATAATTTCTCGCCCGATCTGCCGAGAAACTATCTCATGATCGGCGACACCGGTCTCGGGAAGACTCATCTTTCGACTTCCCTCGCAAAGGCTGTGATCGACAAGGGATACCGAGTTGTATACGACACGATAGACGGCATCCTCTCGGACTTTGAAGCGGAAAGATTCAAGAGGACCGTGACAGAAGACGAGATCAAATCAAGATACTACGACTGCGATCTTCTGATAATCGACGACCTCGGATGCGAGGTCCCGAATCAGTTCACCATTTCCTGCCTTTACAATCTCATCAATACGAGGATAAACGGCGAAAAGTCGACTGTCATCAATACGAACCTTTCGTACGATGAACTCCGCGAGCTGTACGCAGACCGCATCACGAGCCGTTTGTTCGGAGAATTCATGCCGCTTCTTTTCAAGGGGCAGGATATACGCCGCCAGAAACTTAATAAATGAAACCCGTATTCGGTGTCCCCGAATATATGATCACGGCGCAGATCGTAAAATCTGCGCCGTGCCGATAATGTTTATATGTTCGTCAGGGCGTTCCGCCCCGACCGTCTTCCGTCAGCCGTTGCAGCCGCAGCCGAAAGCGCGGTTTGTGCCGCCGCATCCGTTGCAAGTTGCATTGAGGATAAGAAGAGCGATTATTACGAGCCAAACGACTTCGTTATCGAAAAGGTTGCAAAGACAGTTCATTTTGATTTGCATCGGCATAGCCGACGCGATCCTTTCATTTGATATCAGAACGCGATCGCCGCGCTCTGATATCAATATATGCCCTGTCAAAAAAATTGTTAATCAAGTCAGACGGATCTCGTCGCAGTGAAGAAAAGCGTTTGCCGCAAGAGTGCTTCCGGCGGGGATCTCCTTACTGCACCCGCACTTTTTACATTGAATGAGGATATTGATGATAGCTACCAGTTCGTAGT
>JAFXNX010000129.1 GCA_017529175.1 Clostridia bacterium | reverse complement strand
GGTTACCGGAATTATCAAGTCCGAATCTGCACGCCCATAATCTGTTCGAGTACTCGAGAACGATGTCAACCGCCGGCGCCGTGCGCGACAAGGTGAGCGGAGTCGTCTGTACCGCCGGGGACGTCAGAAGTCCGGGTATCACGATAAAATCATCCCCGATAAGAGATATCACGGCGCCTCCGTTGATCTCTTCAACAGTCGAATCGGATATCGTGACGCCGTCTCCTTCGGAAAAAACGATTCCGATACCGGGAGACGATATTTTGACGTACGTTGAATCCACCGGGAACCACGCGCCCGACATCTCGGAATACTTTTTGAGCGACGCGGGAGATTCGGAAGTATCGCACCAGAGCGCGCCGTCCGACGGATTTTCCGGCTCGTTGTACGAGGTGTCGTACTCATACTCTCCGCCGTCGAGGCGGCAGAGAGTATATCTTACCGCCACTCCGTCTGCGGACGTAAACGACGCATCAAGCGAACCGGACTCACCGTTTGCGCTGTCGTAATACACCTTGTCCGGAAAAACTATCACCTTCGTCCCCATGGATACAAGCTGTTTTTTGCCCGCGCTCAAAACGAGCCCCGTGTCGGCGCCGGCATAGAACAGCTTTGATGCGGCGCCGCCTTCCACGTCAGTCACCCAAACCGGATGATCCTTCATGATAAGAGCTCGACAGTTGCCGAAATTCTCCGTCAGCCTGACCGTATCCCGCTTCGGAGAGAGGAAAGGAAAAAGATCCGTGCAGACGTTCTCCTCGTCCGCGCTTTCTCCCTTGCCCGGTTTTATTTGTCTGTTCAGTCCGAAGAAATTTCTTATCTCTTCACGTTCAGGTCCTGTCGGCTTCAATGTCGCGATCCTCATGAATACCTCCGATCATCTTGTCTTGAGCTTTCCCGCGCCGAGCGGGGCGTGAGTTCTGTTGTAAAAATCCGCGAAATTCGAGTACGACGCGCCGAATATCGCTGACGATGACTGGTACCTCACAGTATCCGAATGCGCCTCGTCGCACTTCATTTTCAAATAATCCGCGTAAACTCCGTCATAAGGAAATGATGCCGTAAGAGGCGAGTCGAATCCTTCTGTCTGCGTTATGCCGCGAAATGATGATGCGCCGTCCTTTGCGCCGTCGTGAGTCAGTACGATCTCGTTTATTATCATACCTTCAAGCTCCGATACCCATCCGGTCAGCACGTCGTCCGTGAATTCCACCGGATACATATCTCTGAAGGACGAGACAGCTTCTCTTGACGTCATCAGTCGCTCACCATCTCGGAGATGACCCTGTCGCAGTCGTCGCGCTGAGCAACGGAGTTATAGTACACCTCCGCTATGTCGGGAGTCACTTCAACGTCGCATCCTGTCTTTACGAGCACGCGGCGTCCGTTGCACGCGAGAAATCTCTCATCGTCGCCCTTCCACCTTTTAGGTATCCTTATCGTTACCTTTTTGATCTTTTTCATAAGACCCTCCTCAATTTGCTTCTGCAATTGCCGAATAAGATGAGCCGGATTCGATCCTTACCATATACTCGTCAACGAGTATCTCCGCGCATCCGAGCGCTTTCCAGCCGATAGAACTTCTCTGATTGAGCGGATCGTTGCCGTATCCCTTCTGCTTTACGATATGCTCGATACCGCCGCCTGCAACGTCTGTAACGCCGAAGGCGTCCGCGCCGAGCACGAGAGTTGAGAATACCGCCGAGCCGTCGCGCCCCGCGCCCTTTCCGCAGATCATATCGCCGACAGCGCAAGTCACGGCGCTCGCGAGAGTCAGAGTCGTCGCGCCGGACGTCGTGGTGATCGCCGTGATCGTGTTTTCAGCGCCGCCTATATATACGGGAATACTGCATGACGCCGCAGACGTCAGTACTTCGTCTATGGCAACGGACGCGGAAGCGTTTGAGTTCGCCGTCTTAACGGTGAGTCTTCTCTTGCCGTCGGAAACCACAGCGGGAGCGAATATCTTTGCCTCGCTCGATTCGACGAATCTGATACCGGCAAGCTTTCCGATCTCGCCCGTGAGGATGTTCTCAGGAGTCGTGTATTTCGCGATATCTATCCATTCGTCGCCCGCTTCCTGCATGAGGTCGTACGCGACGTAAGGATGGATGATCGCGGCGTAACTTCCGTCGATCTTCGGTGCGTTCATCGCCTTGAGTTCAGCCGCGGCGCGGAATACGTCGCGTACCGTGAGTTTGCACTTATCATCAAGGTCCGCGCGGGACGTGATATCAGTCACGGAGCTTCCGTTTACGGAACGGCTGTAGAGGACGTTGGTGCCTGAGTTTATGACTTCGCGCACTATCGTGTCGATTGTCTTTCCCGCCTGATCCGCGAGCTTCTTCGTCGTTTCGACTATTGTGTTGTCAACGGACGTCAGTTCGAGAAGATCGGTCTGCTCGACGTAGTCGCCGTACTGCTCCGCTCTCGCCGTAACTGTGCTGACGGAAAGCTTGTTTCCGCTCGGCGTAACGCCTTCGGTAATGGGCGTCAGCGCCTTGGGAAGAGATGAAAAACGGCGGAACTCTATCGTCCTTCCGCTTCCCGCGGGGATAGGTCTTTTCTGACCGAACTGCTCGTGCACGAGATTTGCTCCGGCAAGAGTGATGAGCGTCTTGTCGTAAAAGGTCTTCATTTCGGGCGAAAGACCGCCCGCGCCGTAAGAGTCAGTCTGACCGTTTGACGCGTTGACGTATCCTTCCGTTCCCATCACGTTCTCTCCGGATGCAAAGAGCTGAAGATCAAATTCTGTTTCGTTCATTCGTTTTCTCCTTAAAATTTGATTATCTCACCTTTTTCCACTCTGTGGATGATGTCCCTGATGTCGCGTTCGGTGAGGGACGCAACGTCGGGTCTCGGGTCTATCGCCGCGCCGGACACGACGCCGTTCTCCGTCGGTCGTTCGGTCGATGCGGCAACGCCTCTTCTCGCCGCCTCGTATACCTTGTCGGCGGCGTACTGCATGGCTGATGCGAGTATCTCGCGGTGATGGATCGCTTCATACGCGCCGCGTATACCCATGCCCGCGCCGACAAGCTTTGTGAATCTCGGGTCGGCGCACTCTTTTTCAAGGTCGAACGAAGGATAACTCTCCTTTACCTCATCCGCTTCGCAAATAAGCGCGGAATACTCGGATGCAACGCCGAGAGCGTCCTTCGCTCTCGTTTCTCTTCGCGAATCCTCTTCCCCGCGTATCGCATCGTCGCGGAACTTTTCAAGCTCCTTCATTTCGCGAAAGCGGCGGTTTATCATGTTCTGCGTCCGCTTCGCGTACGAGTCCTTGAACTTTCCCTTGATAAGACGCTCAAACTCTCCGTCGAGGTCTTCTGCGTCTTCGATCTGCCCGGCGTCGGCAGCAATATCGCCCGTTTCCGTCTGTTCGGCGTCAAGCGCCGACGTTTCAACGTCTTCAGTCATAATAACTCCTTCGCGCATTCTGCGTGTCATCTATATAACGGCATTTGCCGAAATATGCTCATAACGTTCAGCTCACGCTGATACATTCCGGATAATGCTCTTCGAGCATGAGAAACCCGTCCGTAAACGTGTTCATTACCGTTTCCGCTCTTTCGAGAAACGCTTGTTTTACCGTGAAGTCGAGCTGTACCGAGCCCTTTCCGACTTCTTTGTAAAAATGCTCGACGCCGCCCTCCTCGTCGAGACGGCGGATCGCTTCCACCAT
>JAFXNX010000128.1 GCA_017529175.1 Clostridia bacterium | reverse complement strand
GAGGCAGCCGTACTATTACCGAGCTTCTCTCGAACGCGCACCTTGCATCGCCGTTTGATGAGGAATGCCTCAGAAAAGTTTCCGCGGCGTCGTCTGAATGGCTCGATTCCTATGATCTTACGGGGATCGAATGATCCGGGTACGCAAAGAAAAAATCGGATGTTTCGGACGGGTCCGAAACCGCAGATCATCTTTGTTACGGTGTCAGACGGGTAACGTAACCTTAATCTGAAAATGAGGTCACAACATGGATATTATGATGGTAGTAAGTCTTCTCGGCGGAATAGCTATGTTCCTGTTCGGGATGAAACTGATGGGAGACGGACTGAAAAGTGTCGCGGGCAACAGACTTGAGCTGATACTTTACCGTCTGTCCAACACCACTCTGAAAGGAGTGGTGCTCGGCACCGGCGTCACGGCGGTCATTCAGTCGTCCAGCGCGACGTCAGTCATGGTAGTCGGATTCGTCAACTCAAAGATGATGAAGCTGAAGCAGGCGGTCAGCGTTATTCTCGGATCGATCATCGGTACGAGCATAACCGGATGGATCATCTGTCTTAACTATATTGACGGCGCCTCGGGAGCGAGCAGCATATTCTCATCCGAGTTTCTCACGTCCGTTGTCGCGTCTTTCGGTATCGTGCTTTGCGTTTTCATAAAGAAGCAGACCGCAAGACAGTTCGGCGGGATACTGATGGGATTTGCCGTGCTTATGTACGGTATGAGCGCGATGAGCTCGGCGGTATCGTCTCTCGGCGATACGGAGATCTTCAAAGCGATCCTGACGTCGCTTTCAAATCCCTTGCTCGGCTTTTTGTTCGGTATCGTATTCACGGCGATCCTTCAATCGGCGTCTGCCGCAGTCGGTATCATCCAGGCGCTTTCCGTCGCGGGTTCAATGAGCGTCGGAAGCATCATTCCTCTGTTGTTCGGCGTCGCCATTGGCGCGTCGGCACCGGTACTGCTTTCCGCTCTCGGCGCTTCGGTAAACGGCAAACGAGCAGCTCTTATCTACCCGATAGCTACGGCGATCAGCGCGTCTGTATGCGCTGTTGCCTTCTATATCTTTAACGCGATATTCGGATTCGCATTTCTCGACGATATCACAGACCCGTTCGTGATCGCGACCATAAACAGTATTATACGACTTGTAATGGTAATTATCCTCATCCCCTTCACCAACGTGATCGAATCACTCGTGACGTCGCTTGTGAAAGAGAAGGGACGCGATGACGGCGACGCGCCGCTCCTCGAGGAAATGTTCATCGCGCACCCCGCGCTCGCAGTCGATCAGAGCAGAAGCGCGATAAACGAAATGGCGCGCAGATCACAGAACGCTCTTGTTATGTCGACAGGACTTATAGAGACGTACAACCAGGATACGTTCGATAAAGTCGAAAAGCTTGAAGCGAGCGTCGACAAATACGAAGACGGCCTTGGAACGTATCTTGTAAAGCTGACCGGACGGGAACTCACCGAACGGCAGAATAAGGATATCTCGATCTTTCTTCATACGCTGACAGATTTTGAACGTATATCGGACCACGCGCTCAATATTGCCGAGAGCGCACGAGAGATAAAGGAAAAGAAACTTGCTTTCTCAAACGGCGCGAGCGAAGAGATGAAGGTGATGATGGGCGCCGTCAACGAGATCGTCACGATCACGGTCGGCGCGTTCCTCGACGCGGATTTAGAGTCTGCGAAGAAGGTGGAGCCGCTTGAAGAGATCATAGACGAGCTTTGCGACAAGGCGAAACTGCGTCATATCGAGCGTTTGCAGACGGGAGAGTGTACTATCGTTCAGGGCTTCGTTTTGAACGACCTTCTCGCGAATTTCGAGCGTGTGTCTGACCACTGCTCCAATATCGCGGCGGCAATGATCGAGCTTGAAGCGGACGAATTTGATACGCACAAATATCTCGGCGCGCTCAAACAGAGGCATTCGGAGGACTTCGAACGCTATTATAACGATTTCGGCGCGAAGTTCACTTTTGATTGATATAACAATGTGAAAGAAACTGCGGCGCGTCAGCGACCGCCTGACGATCAAACTTCAGAAAGATAACGGCATAGTCTCCGAAGCGAACGGGGCTATGCCGTTATCTCTAATTTGAGTCCGATTTATCAGAGCTTTTTTGTTGAAGTGTACGATTGACAAAAGTCTTTGCCGGTGATATCATTTATAAGGCAAAAAAGTTTGGAGGTTATATAAATGTTATATATTATTGATACGGCTCACGTAGATGAGATCAGAAAATGCAACGAGATTTATCCCGTCGCAGGTGTTACAACGAACCCTACTATCATTTCAAAAGAGCACACCGATTTCGGTCCGCTTATCAAAACGATAAGAGGAATAATCGGTCCGGATAAGATGCTTCATATCCAGACGACTTCATCGACGGCTGACCGCATCGTAAAAGAAGCTATGGAACTCCAGCAGTTCGTAGGCGGCGATTTCTACATCAAGATCCCGATTTCCGCGGAAGGACTCAAAGCTACTAAGGTGCTGAAGAATTACGGCATCAAAGTCACAATGACAGCTATTTTCACACAGCAGCAGGCGCTCATCTCCGCGCTCGCCGGCGCTGACTTCGTAGCTCCTTATATCAACAGACTCGACAACATCGTCTCCGACGGCGTACACGTCGTAGGAGAGATCGTAAACATCTTCAAGCAATACGATATCAAGACGAAGGTCCTCGCGGCAAGCTTCAAAAACGTAGAACAGGTCCACAAGGTCGCTCTCGTCGGAAGCCACGCGGTAACGATCAAACCCGATCTCTTCGACAAACTGATCTATCACCCGCTCACCTATTACGCAATAGACGACTTCAGCAAAGACTGGGAGAGCGTATATGGAGACAGCAAGATACTTGACCTGATCAAAGACAGGGAACAGTAATCGATGATAAACAACAAAAAAGGCGCTGTGGATATCCACGGCGCCTTAAGTTTTTGCTGTCAGTTTGAAAGCTGCGAAATATGATATTCGTTGATGTATGTGAATATCTCGTCTATGTCTGCAGCGATGGTCTGGCATGCGTATTTGTAGTTTTCGGGATCGATCTGATAAACTCTGTTGCCGCTTACGCAGTCGAGTTCTCTGAAATCGTTGTCGCGAAGGAACGTACGAAGATTGCTTGCAGTGAAGATGAACTCGGGCTTTGCGGCGAGGACTTCTTCTTTCGTCACCGTTACGTTTCCGTTTTCATCGGCTTCCTTGCCTGCGAAAATGTTTTCGCCGCCGCTGACGCCGAGGATCTCATTGATGAACGATCCCGCGCCGGGTGTTGTAAACGTGCCGTCTTCATTTACTCCGAGGTCGATGAATACGGGATACTTGTTCATGTACTCGTTCGTCGCCTGCGACGCGCGGTTCATCTGCATATCTATCGCGTCCGCAAGGCTGTCCTGAGCTGAATTGAAGATCTTCTCGATCATCTTGATAAGCGTGATCGTATCGGCGATAGTCAGGTTTTGCGGTACCGCGACGTAGGGAACGTCGGATGTGATGATCGAAGTATCGTAGGACTCGCTGATAAAGATAAGTTCGTTGTCCTGCTCGTTGATCTGCTCCGCGTCTATCACGTTGATGACCGAAACGACCTGCTTTGTTGCCTCGTCGACAGCTTTTATATATTTAGCGTTTCCGATCGCGGCAATGATCTTACCCGCTTCCGGACTGAAACACGTTACCGATTTGATATCTGCGGGAAGCGTCATCAGTTCGCCGTCGAAATCCTGGACAGAGATGTTGCTCTCAACGTCTATCGACGGTTCGTAATTCGGATCGATAGTATAAGATTTGTAAGATCTGCCTCCGCAGGACGCGAGAATACATCCTGCAAGAATGATCAATGCCGCAACAACAGATAATTTTCTCATTGTAGTATTCCTTTCATGTGCATCGGTGGTTGAAGCCGCACAAGATATATCTAATATATAATACCACAGTTTTTATAAAAGGTCAATAGCAATAATGCGTCAGATTAAAATCTTTAAACAAGTGTAATTATTTATCAAAAAAATATCTTGCAAATGAGAGAGATATTTGATAGAATAATAACAGTAACAGATCGTTCGAAAGGAAAACGCCTTATGAAACGTTCATTATTGAGAGCATTCAGCGTGATAGCCGCCCTCGTTTTGCTCATGTCGGCCGTACCGTCGGCAGGCGCTCTCGGCGAAAACTGCGCGACCCTCGGTATCGAGCATACGTTCGGAGAATGGGTCGAGGTGACTCCCGCCGGATGCGTTGACGAAGGTGTAAGAGAGAGGGTCTGTACCGTCTGCGGCGAAGTGGAGACGGAGACCATTCCCGCAAAAGGACACAATACCCTTATCGAAACGGTGTATCCCACGTGTACGCAAAACGGATACACGAAGTATTACTGCCCGGTCTGCTCTTACGTCCATTACAGAACGACACTTCGCGCTACAGGCCATAACAGCGGCACATGGAAGGTAGTCAAAAGCGCTACCGCGAACGCGCAGGGCAGAAAGATGAGGAGCTGTACTGTTTGCGGCGAGGTCCTTGAGAGCGTATCATATTCTTTGAACGACGCGTACGTCGACATTTCGTTCTCCGAAGCGCAGGATGCGGGAAACGGCGAGACTGAGGTCACAGCGACTGTAGCGATACATAACAATCCCGGACTTGCGGCCCTCGGATTCTATCTGTACTATTACGACGGACTGACAGTCGTATCAGCTGAAAACGGCGCTCTCTTCTCCGACGCGCTCCTTGAAGAGACTGCTATCGATCCCTCGGATGACCCTGCCGCGAAAGAAACGTTCGCGCTCTCGGGAGATCCGACGGACGACGTTCTGGCGCTGTGCTATTATGCCGACACCGATAGCGGAGATGACGTCGTCTCGGACGGCACGATCCTTACCGTAACGTTCAAGTTCTCATCCGAACTTACCGGAAAACGCAAATTCGGATTTGCTTATAACCCCTCTAACGTTATAGACTCGGATATGAATAACGCCGATATACTGTTCTGCAGTATTGAAAAAGACCCCGGCAGCAACGGACCGGATATAGTCATCATTTCCGGCGACGTCGACGGAGACGGGGTAGTGACGCTCAAGGATATATCGGCTCTCAAAGCATATATCGCAGGAATTGCAGGGCTGTCTGAGATCAATCAATTCAATTCCGACGTAGACCTCGACGGTGCGATAGGTCTTCGAGACATCAGCGCGCTGAAAGCGCTTATCGCGGGATGAGACTTTTGAAGTTAGGAGTTAGGAGTTCCGAAGCTTAACTTTTCAGAATACCGGCGGGCGGAAAGCTTGCCGGTATTCTGTTAAGGCGTAATTTATTAACGGATATTACTTGATTTGTATATAAAATTAAACTATAATGTATTTGTTAAATTCATTTTGAGAGGCGCAAACAATGAAATACGGCTATTTTGATGACGCGGCAAGAGAATACGTAATAACAAGACCGGATACGCCGTATCCGTGGATAAACTACCTCGGGAGCGAAGCTTTCTTTTCACTGATATCCAACACGTCGGGCGGGTACTGCTTTTACCGCGACGCAAGGATGCTCCGTATCACCAGATACAGATACAACAACGTCCCGACGGACGCCGGCGGAAGATATTTCTACATCAACGACGGCGGCGACGTCTGGTGTCCCGGATGGGCTCCGGTAAAGGCGAAGCTTGATTATTATTCATGCCGCCACGGGCTCGGTTATACGGTAATAAAAGGTGAGCGCGGCGGCGTTTCCTGCGAAGTGACGTCGATGGTGCCTCTCGGCTCTTCATGCGAGGTGCATAAAGTCGTATTGAAGAATACAGGCGCTGCGAAGAAAGATATAGACCTTTACTCGTTCGTTGAGTTCTGCCTATGGAATGCGCTCGACGATCAGACGAACTTTCAGAGAAACTATTCGATCGGCGAAGTCGAAGTCATCGGATCGGATATCTATCATAAAACGGAGTACCGCGAGAGAAGAAACCACTATGCCGTATTCTCCGTAAATGCTCCGATCGATGGATTTGACACGGACCGTGAGAGTTTTATGGGCCTTTACAACGGTTTCGACAGACCCGACGCTGTGACTGAGAACAAGAGCCGTAATTCGATCGCGAGCGGCTGGGCTCCGATCGGCTCTCATCACATCAAAGTCACGCTTGACGAAAACGGGGAGAAGTCATATATATTTACGCTCGGATACTGTGAAAACCCGAATGATGATAAATGGGAAGCTCAGGACGTTATCAACAAAGCTCCGGCGAAGAAACTGCTTGCAAAATTCAAAACAGTCGAACAGTTCGACGCCGAGATGACGCGTCTTGCGGACTACTGGAGCGCGCTGCTCTCAAATTACAGTGTAAAAAGCGCGGACGAGAAGCTCGACCGCATGGTCAATATCTGGAATCAGTACCAGTGTATGGTCACGTTCAATATGTCGCGAAGCGCTTCATACTTCGAATCCGGCATCGGACGCGGTATGGGATTCCGCGATTCCACGCAGGATCTGCTCGGTTTCGTTCACCTGATACCGGAGCGCGCGAGGGAACGTCTTTTCGAGATAGCGTCGACTCAGATGGCGGACGGCTCGGCATATCATCAGTATCAGCCCCTCACAAAGAAAGGAAATACCGACGTCGGAAGCGGATTCAACGACGACCCGCTTTGGCTCATTTTCGGCGTCGCGGCATATATCAAAGAGACGGGCGATATGTCTATCCTCGATGAGAGGGTACCGTTCGACAACAATGAGAACGATTCCGCTTCGATGATGGAGCACTTGAAGCGCTCGTTCGACCACGTAATTAATAACCTCGGACCTCACGGTCTGCCGCTTATCGGACACGCCGACTGGAACGACTGCTTAAACCTCAACTGCTTCTCTGAAACTCCGGGACAGTCTTTCCAGACCGCAAGCAACAGAGAATCAGGCGACGTTGCGGAGTCGGTCTTCATAGCGGGTATGTTCGTCGCCGTCGCGCCCGATTATATCGAGCTTTGCAAAAGGCGCGCAGACACTTCCGAAGCCGAAAGAGCGAGGATGGAAGCGGACAAGATGTACCGTACCGTCCTTGAGTACGGCTGGGACGGCGAATGGTTCCTCAGAGCTTACGACGCGTTCGGCGGGAAGATAGGAAGCAAAGAATGCGAAGAAGGTCAGATATTCATCGAGCCGCAGGGGTTCTGCGTCATGGCGGGGATCGGAGTTAAAGAGGGACTTGCCCTCAAGGCGCTCGATTCTGTGAAGGAACGTCTTGACACCAAATACGGCATAGTCCTCAATCAGCCCGCTTACACAAGGTATCACGTCGAGCTCGGAGAAATTTCCTCATATCCTCCGGGATATAAAGAAAACGCGGGTATATTCTGTCACAACAATCCGTGGATCTCTATTGCAGAGACGGTCATCGGACGCGGAAAGCGCGCATTTGAGGTATACCGCAAAACTTGCCCCGCGTATATCGAGGACATCAGCGAGATCCACCGCACGGAGCCTTACGTATACTCGCAGATGATAGCCGGCCGGGACGCTGTCAACCACGGCGAAGCGAAAAACTCGTGGCTGACCGGTACCGCCGCGTGGACGTTCTATAACGTGTCGAGATATATTCTCGGTATCATGCCGGATTACGACGGGTTGAAGGTCGATCCGTGTATTCCCGATACGATGAGATCGTTCACCGTTACAAGACGTTTCAGAGGCGATACGTTCGTGATAAACGTCGATAACACGGCGGGCGTTGAAAAGGGCGTTGCGAAGATACTTTGCGACGGAAAGACAGTCGACGGCGTTCTCGTCTCGAGCGGAGAGGGAAAGACGCACGACGTCAAAGTAATTATGGGATAAACAAAATGACCCGCGCGTTCAGCGCGGGTCAAAATTTTACAATATACTCTTGAAATATGATATGTGTTGTAGTATAATCATCGGTACAGAGTAGGCGCGTTTGTGTGGTTTTGCCTGTGTGCCGAGCGAACGGGGAGTTGTCGCTCGGACGAAAGCCTTACGGCTGCAGTAAACGACGCCGCATCCCGCTGTCATAGTGAGCGGCATATCGCCTCCCGCGGATGGTGTTAAGGGATCCTAACTCGCGAGGAGGTGTTTTATTTTGAAAAACAAAAGACTGGCGGCTCTGATCATCACCGCCATATTCGCGTCTCTTTCGATCGTTCTCGGCAAATTTGCCGCGATATCCATAGGAGATACGATCCGTATCAGCTTTGAGAATCTTCCGATAATGCTCGCGTCGTTTATGTTCGGACCGATCTACGGCGCGGTGTGCGGGCTTGTGGCGGATCTTCTCGGATGTCTTCTCAGAGGATACGCGATAATACCTTTTATCACAGTGGCGTCAGTAGTCATGGGCGTAATTCCCGGTCTTATGACAAGGTTTGTTTTCAAAAACAGAAAAACTCTGTCCGTTATGATATCCGGTATGACGTCGCACGCC
The DNA here is from genome assembly GCA_017529175.1 of Clostridia bacterium. The sequence goes on along the minus strand of JAFXNX010000128.1, from coordinate 1,301 downwards.
GTCGCCTCAATGGTGATTAAGACGGTCGCGCTTCATATCGCTTATTTGACTCCGTACTCGTATCTTATTCCGACGAGAGTACCTGTGTATATCGCCGTAGGTTTAGCTGAATCATATATTTGCGCGGTGTTATTGAAAAGAAAATTCGTTGCCCGCGAAATACTTTAAGTGCTATGAATTACAATGAAGCAATAGATTTTATAGAGGCGGTCTCCTGGAAGGGCTCGGTCCCGGGACTTGAGAGGATAGGAGAGCTTTGCCGCCTTCTCGGACATCCCGAACGGCGCGTCAAATTCGTACATGTCGCGGGGACGAACGGCAAAGGATCGGTATCCGCGATAGTCTCGTCGATACTGACAGCCTCCGGGTATAAGACGGGGCTGTTTACGTCTCCTCACCTCGTCGACTATACGGAGAGGATAAAAATATGCGGGCGAGACGTCTTAAAAGATGAGTTTTGCGCCGCGTGTGAGACTGTTAAGGAATGCGCCGATAAAATGTCGGACGCTCCGACAGAATTTGAACTTCTCACAGCGCTCGCCCTCGTTTGCTTTGAGAGGACGGGGTGCGACGTTGCCGTTCTCGAGTGCGGTATGGGCGGGAGACTTGACGCGACAAATATCATACCGTCGCCCCTCGTTGCGGTAATAACGGGAATATCGTTGGATCACACCGCGATCCTCGGCGAAACAGAAATCGAGATAGCATCTGAAAAGGCGGGGATAATAAAAGAGTCTCCGGTGGTGCTCGGAAAAGTATCGGCGAATGTAGAAAATCACATAAAAGACATATGCAAAAGCAAAGCGGTGCCTGTTGCGCTTGCCGAAAATATAAATGTAACTGATTGTAAGCTTACAAGAGACGGCGTCAGCTTCGTATACAGAGGAAGAAAAATGACGCTTCCTCTGTGCGCCGAGTATCAGACGAAAAACCTTCGCACCGCGCTTTCGGTAATCGAGGTTTTGTCGGATGAAGGACTTAAGATCACTGACGAAGATATAGAAAACGGGATCTTCGCGACCGGGTGGAAGGGAAGATTTGAAACGCTTTTGCGTGATCCTGTCGTCATCTTTGACGGCGCTCACAATCCTGAAGGCGCCGAGTCAACGGTAAAAACTTTTAAGACGCTCTTCCCGGGTCAAACGGCGGTTGTATTGACCGGAGTTATGAAGGATAAAGACTATTCGAAGATCGCAAAGACCGTATCAAAGATCGCAAGGACCGTCGTCACCGTTGCGCCACCGTACAACGAAAGAGCGCTCCCCTGTGACGAACTTGCAGCCGTTTATGAGGGCGCGGGG
>JAFXNX010000127.1 GCA_017529175.1 Clostridia bacterium | reverse complement strand
ATATTCGCTTTCGCAAACTCGAAGGCGAATTACGGCACGACTTACCGCGTGTCCGATGAGGATTTCCTGAAACTCTGCAACTACGTAAAGACACTTTACAAGGACGACCCGAATAACGCGATAAGCGTCATAAATAATCTGCAGACCGCAAGGGCGAGGGAATGGAGCGGCTCGTGCTACGGCATGGCGGTGACGACCTTACTCGACAGAACGGAGCAGATCGCGTTCAATGAGAACTTCGACCCCGACGCCGCGACGATGCACGACGTTACTCCTCCGATCGAGGACCCCGACGTCGAGAGCGCGATAAACTATTATCATATTTCCCAGCACATTCCGTATCTGCGCTCGGAGAACAGTTCCTCGTACTCGAAGAGCACTTCCCAAAAGTGGAGAACGGGGCTTGAGAACCTCATAGCGCAGGCGCAAAGCGGCGAGCCGTTCCTCTTTACCTACAGCAAGACGGGAGGCGCTCACGCGATAGTAATAAAGGGCTACCGGAGCGAAGAGGACGGAAGTCATACGCTCTACGCTTACGACAACAGATATCCGACAAAGGATACTACCGTCAAGATTGATAAAAATCTCAGTTCCTGCATCGTTAACTCGAAAGAGGACTGTCTGTATATCGAATTTGCAAACAGTATGAGCGCGTTTGACGTTATAGATATCGACGGACCGGACAACGACTACGCGAACTACGTCGTGATCCCCGAGGAAGGGGAGAGCGGAGGCGGCGACAGCGAGTTTGCCGACATCACCATCAGATCGGGCGGCAAAGTGACGATAGTCAACGCCGAGGGCGAAACGATGATATTCGAAAACGGAGAACTCAGCGGCACGATAGAGGCGTACGACATCCACCTTGAAGTCGGAGACGACGAGAGCGGAGACGATTACGCGTTCACCTACACGGTCGCAAACAGCGCGTCCTTCACTTTCACTCCCGAGACTGACGACCTTTACGTGTCGGTAGTGAGCTCCGACGTCTATGCGGCGTCGGAAACCGACGGCGCAAGAGCTGTCACGATATCGAAGGATGACGGCGTCAGCGCGACGGGCGCCGACGTGTTCAGCTATCTCTTGTCCGTTTCGGTCAACGACGGCGTATGCGATATGGTCTCGATCTCGGGATCGGTCACGGGAAAAGTCGAGCTTGCAAAGACGGCGGAGGGCGTAAGAGGCGCAGGCGTCGATCAGGAAAACGGCAGGATATGCGTATACAGCAATACCGTAAACGCCGACACATACGCATACCTTCCCGGCTACGCTTCGTTTATGATAATGAAGGCGTCCGACACACCGGGAGACGTCCGTATAATGGGACAGTCGGCGGGAGACGGCGCTTATGACGTCGATATAGGAGTCAGAAATACCGAGTGCGTCCACGTGTGGGACGACGGAGTTGAGACTGTACCCGCGACTTATACGGAGTGCGGCGTCATGACTTTCACCTGCGTCAAGTGCGGCGCGACGGACCTTCGCGAGATACCGAAACTGATCTCTGCGATAAAAGGTGACGCTGACGGTAACGGTATCGTCAATATCAAGGATATCTCGGCGCTCAAGGTGTATATCGCCGGCGTTGCGGGCGATGATGAGATAAACGTCCCGAACTGCGACGTCGATCCCGACGGTATCGTCAACATGAGAGATATCGCGGCGCTGAAAGCGCTGATCGCGGGATAAAGATCCATTATGGCAAAATAATCATTGTGCATTCGTAACTGTATTGAATATCGCAGCGTTTGCCCGAAAAGGAGTTTTCAATGAAAATAAAAACGATCCGGAAGAGTCTGGTAGGTCTTGCGATACTGGCGTTGATCTCCAACCTTTCCATATTCTCCGGAGCCCGGATCCTTTCGGACCGTACGCTGACCGAGAGCTTCGCCTACCCGGATGTCCCGAGTAGTGCGACGACCTATACGACGAGGCAAAGCGGCAAATCGGGCGACGTCGCCTCGAAACTCAAGCAGGCCGATATCGACGCGATCCCGGTTGCCGATGATGCAATGACGAGCGCAGAGCTCCGGCAGATCGCGCTGGACTACTTTCAGCTGCAGCAGAGCTTCTCCTGGACCCCGAACGAGACGATCCTTAACTACCCGACCACGTACCTCTCACCCGGCAAACACATCGAATGGATGAACAAGACCATCGACCGGGGCACGGTCTACAGCTCGATCCCCTACCAGAGCACCGGCAGCGGAAACCTGTACCGATGGATGGAATACTACGACGAGGAAAGCGGGATCTTTTATATTTCCGACGCGCTGGCGCAAAACGGCGGTTACAGATACGGCGACAAGGACTTCGACGTGCGCGAATATACCACAGGCGCCGGCAGGAATGCGACCAATCCGTACAACGGCGTCAAGAATGCGGGTATGAAGTACTTCTTCAATCAGTGCTCCGTCGCCGCTTTCTGGGGATGGGCGCGCGTCGTCAACTCCGCCGCCTTTAACTATTCCAAAGACCCGAACGTGTACAACGGGTTCATCCCGGTCGGGCTTTACGCCTATACCAATATGACGACTCTTCCCCGACTCGGCGCCACGACAGAGGTCTATGGCGACGACAATGATGATGCCTCCGTCGTCGCGGTAACTGCGAAAAGCGTGATCGACAGCTGGACCGGTACGCACGCCTCGACGATGGGCTACGACAACGCGTGGTACGATATCTACGCGAAAATGCGTCGTGCGGACCTGCTTACAAACGGCGGTCATGTCATGATGGTCATAGACGTCGACCCCGCCGCGCAAACCGTCCTGATCGCCGAAGAGATCGAAGACTGGGCGGTAAAGCCCGACCTCGGCGCACCCGCTTTCGATAACGGCGGCGCGGTCCTGACGGGAACTGACATACCGTACGTGCGCCAGGGCGAGTTCTGCCGCGAGACGACCTTCGCATCGCTGAAGAGCGCAAACTTTCTGCCCTTCACATTCATCGAGTTCCAGCGCTTTGACGACGACGATACCCCTGAAGTGCGCGCCGAGAAGCAGGCGTATCAGGACTTTTACAATAACGTCATCCTCAAAAGCACACCGAATATCACAAGCAAGTTTTCTTCAGTTCTTTCGACCAATGTGGCATACGGCGGTCTGACGGTCGCCGAGATAGGCGAAATGTGCGGCGCCGGTGTTGAAGAAACGCAGATCCTTTTCAAATACACAGATACTGCGGCCCCCCTCTCATCGACCTCCGTTCTGTCAAGTTTCGATAAAAACAGCTTACGACTGAGTTACAGCATCCTTGAGCGACTTGTCCTCATTACCAACCAGGCGATCTCCGACGTATTTATGACACTGACCGATCCGACGACAGGCGAAGTCGTCATCAACCGCGTCTGCCGCGCCGCTGTCGCCGGCACGCACATCATATCCTTTTACTCGAATACCGACGCGCTGACCGGTTCAAAATTGTGGCAGAACATGGCGGATCTCGCCGGGCGGGGATACAACATTGAGATCAAAGCCAGGCTCGGGACAGGGGAGCTTGTCACCGCGTACAGCGGACTGTTCACCGGCGCTCCCTGCGACACGAGCGCAACGACTCACAAGTGGAACGACGGAGTCGTGACGACTCCCGCGACTTATACGGAGTGCGGCGTCATGACTTACACCTGCGTCAAGTGCGGCGCGACAAGGACCGAGGAGTTACCGAAGACGGTATCTGCCGTACGCGGCGACGTCGACGGCGACGGAATCGTCAACATAAAGGATATTTCCGCGTTGAAATCGTATATCTCCGGCGCAGTATCCGAAGATGAGATAAGAGTTGCGAACTGCGACGTCGATCCAGACGGTATCGTCAACATGAAAGATATATCTGCGCTGAAAGCGCTGATCGCGGGATAAAGATATAGTAAGGGGATGTAAAAAAAGTCCAGATCGCAAAAAGGCGACCCTGTAAGGAAATAAGGCAGCATAAAGTCTTATGATAAGCACAAAATAATACGGATAAACGTAAAATGATGCTTTAAAATATGAAAATCGCCTTTTTGCTATAAACGAACCTCACCTCTCGACGTACCTTTGTACGCCTTCGGGATTCGGTTCGTTCATTCTGAACATTTTT
>JAFXNX010000126.1 GCA_017529175.1 Clostridia bacterium | reverse complement strand
GGGGGAGAAGAACTCCTCGCTCCCGTCGCGCAGCATGCGCACGGAGATCTCCGGCCGGCCCAGGGCGCAGCGCAGCGCGGCCTGCACGCAGGCGGCGGCCTCGGCCCGGTCGGACTTGAGGAATTTCAGGCGCGCGGGCGTGTTGTAAAACAGGTCGCGCACGATCATGGTGGTGCCCTCCGGACAGCCGACGGGGCCCATCTCCTGGCCCTCAAGAAGAAGCTTTGAGACAAACATCATCGCCCCGAACATCGCAAAGAGCGCGATCTCGGTGAGCGTCAGCTTTGTCTTGCGGGAACGTGTATTATCCCTTTGTGTAGACAAGGCCGTATACCGCGCCGTCTGTCAGCGTTTCGCCGTCTGCGCCGGTCATCATATATTCGCCGTTCTTATAAAGCGCCCAGTATGCGCCGTCCGTATTGTAGTCGGCGGTGATACCGTTTACGGTTGTGATATAAAGACCGTATTCGCTGTCTTCGCCTTCGGCGATCTTCTCTGACAAGAGAAGGTCTGCGAGAGTCGCGGCGGACGTTGTGAATTCTTTCGAGGTCACCTCGCCCTTGTCGTCAGTAACTTCGACAGTTACCGTGACTTCCTTCGCTGCCGCTTCGGTCGCGTCGGCTTCCGTGACGTCGTTTGCTGCCGCTTTGGTGACAGTCGCGTCGTTCTTCGCCGTGTCGGCGGAAGCGTCATTGTTGCCGCATGATGCCATTCCGAGTGCCGCTACCGCCATAAGCACGAGGAGTGAGATCAGTGACAAAATTTTCTTTGTTCTTTTTGTCATTTGTTTTCTCCTTTGGATTTGTTTTTTATATGCAGACGGCTGCCGATACGTGATAACTCGCACACACGGCACTTTCGGGCAAGTCTCCCGGCTTAAGGTTATCGTCCGTTCATCACCTTCTCAACGTAAACGTCAATGGATACCCCGCGGCGGAGCGGAGGATGAGAGGACAACCGAACACGGTGACGAGATCGCTCAGGACTTACACCTGCTTCCTTATTGAGTACGTAAGTACACCCGAGACCGACTGTTTCATATTTGATCGACGCTTTGCGTCATATGTTGCGGCGTCCCTTGCGGGGCGCCGCGCGTTTGCTTTATTTAAGCTGGCTTGAGAGAATATCCTTTGCCGCGTCGAGCGCTTCGGGGATCTTCGATATTTCGCGTCCTCCGCTCATCGCGCTGTCGGGACGTCCGCCTCCGCGTCCTCCCGTTATCGCCGCGACGTCTCCCGCGAGCTTGCCCGCGTGAGCTCCTGCTGTTACCGCGTCTTTGCCGCACGAGACGATGAAGTTGAGTTTATCGCCCGAGTGGACGGCAAGAACGGAAACGAGGGCGGGGTCTTTATCCCTTAACTTGTCGGACAGCTCTCTTGCCGCGCCGACGTCTGTTTCTCCGAGGTCGGAGGCAATGAGCTTGACGGCGCCGACGTTGATCGCCGATGCGATAAGCTCTTCCGTTTTACCGGACGCGAGCTTTGAATTGAGAGTTTCGATCTGTTTTTTGAGTGAGGATATATCCGTCATCACGGACGATGCGCGGGACGCTATATCGGCGGGATTATTCGCTTTGAGCGCCTTCGCGGCGTCAAGTATCAGCGCTTCCTTCTCTTCGAGGAAGCGTTTGACTCCGAGACTCGTGATACCCGTGATCCTTCTTACGCCGGAGGCGACGGAGGATTCCGATACTATCTTGAAAAGACCTATCTCCGAAGTATTTGAAACGTGCGTTCCTCCGCAAAGCTCTATCGACTTCAAAGGAGAGTCGCCGCAGACCATTTTTACCATGCGTACGGTCTTTCCGTACTTTTCTCCGAAGAGAGCCATAGCGCCTGCCGCTTTAGCGCTTTCAACGTCTGTCTCGACCGTTTCGACGGGGCATGACGCGAGTATCGCGTCGTTTACAAGCGCTTCGACTTTTTCGATCTCTTCTTTCGTCATCGCGGAGAAATGAGAGAAGTCGAAACGGACTTCGCGTTCGTCGACGTAAGAGCCGGCCTGTTCGACGTGACTGCCGAGAACGTCGCGAAGCGCCGCCTGGAGCAGGTGCGCCGAGCTGTGGTTCCTCATTGTGAGGCGTCTTGCTCTCTTGTCGTATGCGACCTTATAACTGTCGCCGACCTTGATCGTGCCGCTTATATCCGATATGCTGTGTACGAATACGCCGTTTTGCTTCTTTGTGTCGGTGATGTAGGCGATCTTATCGCCGCCGCAGATGATATATCCGCGGTCGCCGACCTGTCCGCCGCCTTCGCCGTAGCAGACGGTTTTGTCAAATACGACGGAAGCGTCGCCTTCGGTTATTTCATCGACCTTTCCGTCGTCGGTTATGATCGCGAGGACCTTTGACTCGGTTTCGCACTCGCTGTAGCCGAGAAACTCCGTCGCGGTAATTCCGTCGATGAGAGAACCTTCCGCACTCTCCCAGCTTGAACCCGCGGCGCGCGCGCTTCTTGCGCGTACCTTCTGTTCGTTCATAAGCTCGGCGAACCTTGCCTCGTCGACTTCGAATCCGTTGTCCTCGGCGATCTCCTTCGTGAGGTCGATGGGGAAGCCGAACGTATCGTAGAGCTTGAAAGCGTCGTCGCCGGAGATCTTTTTGTCCGCCGCGTCGCTCATTATACTGTTCAGGATGGAAAGACCCTGGTCGATCGTTGCGTCGAATTTTGCTTCTTCTATCGAGAATATCTTTTCGATGTAGTCGCGCTTCTCGACGAGTTCGGGATACGCGTTGCGGTTTTCTTCAATGACGACCTCGGCTACTTTGGTGAGAAACGCGCCTTTGATGCCGAGGAGCCTGCCGTGGCGGGCGGCTCTTCTTATAAGACGGCGAAGGACGTAGCCGCGTCCCTCGTTCGAGGGGAGAACGCCGTCGCAGATAAGGAATACGGACGAACGTGTGTGGTCGGTGATGACTCTTATCGAAACGTCCTTCTTGTATTCATCGTGATACCTCACTCCGGAGAGCTCGCAAACCTTGTCGAGGATTTTTCTTATCGTGTCGACCTCGAACAAATTGTCCACGTCCTGCATGACGCACGCAAGACGTTCAAGACCCATACCGGTGTCAATGTTCTTCGTCGCAAGCTCCGTGTAATTGCCGGCGCCGTCGTTGTTGAACTGCGAGAAGACGTTGTTCCAAACTTCTATGAATCTGTCGCAGTCGCATCCCGGCGCGCAGTCGGGCTTGCCGCAGCCGTGCTTTTCGCCGCGGTCGAAATAGATCTCCGAGCAGGGGCCGCAAGGACCTGAGCCGTGTTCCCAGAAGTTGTCCTCTCTGCCGAGACGGACTATACGTTCCGCCGGAACTCCGATCTGTTTGTTCCATATATCGAACGCCTCGTCGTCTTCCTTGAAGACGGAGGGATAGAGAAGTTCTTCCGGTATTTCGAGGACCTTTGTCAGATACTCCCACGCCCACGTGATCGCTTCGACCTTGAAATAATCTCCGAACGAGAAGTTTCCGAGCATTTCAAAGTAAGTGCCGTGGCGGTCCGTCTTGCCGACGTTGTCGATGTCGAGCGTTCTGACGCATTTCTGGCATGTGCACATACGGCGTCTCGGGGGCTCTTCCTCACCCGTAAAATACTTTTTGATAGGCGCCATACCCGCGTTGATAAGAAGAAGGGAGCGGTCGCCGTTCGGTATCAGAGAATAGCTCTCGTGGCGAAGATGTCCCTTTGATTCAAAAAACGAGAGAAATGATTCACGCAAGTCGTTGAGCGAAGTCCATTTCATAGTAAAAACTCCTTGGATGTATATATTTACAGCGTATAATTATACCATAGTATTATTTTATTGTCAATATTGATTTGATTATAATATTTATTGACAAAACTGCTTCGCGGAGTTATAATATACAGTTGGATAATTATATTCGGTGGTGAGAAAAATGGTCGATCTTCTCGATCTTCAGAAAAAATTCATACTGTCTCATCTGGGAGAGGGAGACCTCGCCGTCGACTTCACGATGGGCAACGGTCACGATACAGAGTTTTTGTCGAAGACTGTCGGTAATTCCGGGCGCGTCGTCGCGTTCGACATACAGCCAAAGGCGATATGCAGTACCGCGTCACATCTGCGGGAGTCGGGATGTCCCGAAAACTGGGAGCTTCACCTCGCGTCGCATCACCTTGCGCCGGAGTTTGTCCGTGAGCCGATAAAGGCGGGTATGTTCAACCTCGGATATATGCCGGGCAGCGGAAACAAGTCGCTGACGACGATGAGAAAAACGACTCTTCCCGCCGTGGAAAACGCGGTCGGGATGCTCGGAGCAGACTCGATACTCCTCGTCGCCGTATATCCCGGACACCCGGAAGGCGCGGCGGAGGGCGCGGAGCTCGAAGAGTATTTTTCCACTCTGTCAAAATACAAATACTGCGTAGGATCGTTCAAAATGCTGAATTCTCCGACGTCACCGTATTTCATCATCTGCGAGACCAAATAGCATAATTAACTTTTTGATATATCTTTGAGGAAAGGAGCACTGTCATGCCGAAAAAACCGAATAACAACGGATATTTCACGGATGAAGAACTGCGCGCCGCAAGACGCGCGTCAGGTCATTACTATGCTCGCGATCCTCAAAGGAGCGGATCTGCCGGCGCGAAAGCCGCTCCCGTGAAAAACAGACCGACCGCGGCGCCTCAAAACGCGCCCGCGAAGAGCAGACCGAACGCGGCGCATCAAAATGTTCCGACAAAGAGCAGACCGACTGCGGCGCCTCAAAATGCTCCGGCGAAGAGCAGACCGAACGCGGCGCCGCAAAACGCGCCCGCAAAGAGCAGACCGAGTTCGGCGCCTCAAAGCGCACCCGCGAAGAGCAGACCGAACGCGGTGCCACAAAGCGCACCTGCGAAGAGCAGACCGAATTCGGCGCCTCAAAATGCTCCGACAAAGAGCAGACCGAACACCGCGAAGGGCGGTAATCCGTATCAGCTCACACCGTCAAGAGTTTCCGGCGCGTACGTCAACAGACAGTACGCGAGCGCGTCGAACAATACCGCACCGGTGAGAGCGGACAGACGTCAGGCGTTTCTCGCGGACGAGAGGGAAAGGCGTATAAAAGAAGCCGCGGAGCAGAGAAGGATGGAAGCCGAGCGACTTCGCAAAGAGGCTGACGCGGCAAGAGCTGCCGCGGCGCGCGAGGAAAGACGTCAGATAGAGCTTGAACACGAGATCGCAAAGCGCAGAAAAGAGCGCGAGAACTACAAGCGTTATCAGACGGAAAGACGCCGTTTTGAGGACGAAAGGAAGAAAGAGCGCGAGAG
>JAFXNX010000125.1 GCA_017529175.1 Clostridia bacterium | reverse complement strand
TACCGTTGACGCGATAAAACGCTTTAACATATCAAGGTCTCTGAGGTTGAAAGCTCCGTCGCCGTCGACGTCGCCGGGAACGGTAGATATTATCCTCGGTATCGTCTCGACCGACACCGCGCCGCAACTACTGCAGGTATAAAGGATCTGTCCGTCGGCGGTATACGTCGCCGGAGTCTCGACTCCGCTGTCCCAGACGTGATTTGTGTGCTGCAGGAAACTCAGCGTCGCGTTATACATATTTGTGTTGGAAGAGCCGACGATTATCGAGGTCCACGCTTCCTCCGTTCCGTAATAGAAAATGCGCTTAAGCTTCGGACTGCTGTAAAACGCGGAATGGTAAATGAACTTTGTCTTGTAGTGTATGATGCAGGCGGTAAGATCCGGACCGGACGTTTTGACGATAACGGCGTACGGATTGTCGGCGTTTCCGAGATACCTTACGCCGTCATAAGCGGTGTATTTCAGCGACCGGCATTTCGCGAACGCTTCTTTACCTATGTCGGTAATACCGTCGGGTATTGAGAGATTTTTCAGCGCCTCACAGCCGGAAAACGCTCCGTATCCTATCGTTTTTACCCCTTTGCCGAGCGTCAACGTCTCGAGCTGAACGCATCTGCCGAACGAATAATCACCGAGCGACACAACGCTGTCCGGCACGTCGACCGTTATGAGGTATGAGCATCCGTAGAACGCTTTGTCAAGTATAATCTTCGCGCCGTCGTTTATTCTGCACGACGCGATACCTGTATTTTTAGCTCTGACGAGCGCAAAATACGGATTTTGTGCGCTGCCGAGATAATCCGCTTTTTCATAGCGGTTGAATTTAAGCGACGAGCACCCGAAAAACGCGTCCTCGCCGACAGACTCCAAATCCTCGGGAAGCGCTATCTCTTCAAGAGACCGGCATCCCGAGAACGCGTCCGATCCGAGAGACTTTACGCTCCGCGGCAGCGTGACCGACTTGAGCGACGTACACCATGAAAAAGTTTCGGGCAGTATTTGCGTCACCCCGTCCGGTATCACGACGCTTTCGAGCGAAGAACAGCCTTCGAACGCGCGGGCGCCGATATCCGTAACGCTATCGGGGATCGACACCGATTTCAATTTCGTACAGTTCAAAAACGCTTCCTCGCCTATGGCGGTCACGCTCTCCGGAATTACCGCGTTTTTGAGCGAACGGCATCCGGAGAAGGAGTATTTCGTGAGCGTTTTTATGCCTTCGGGAACGTTGAGCGTCGATAAGAGACGGCCTTCGAAATAGATATCGTACGGCACCTCAAAGCGTCTTCCGAACCCGTTTTTGCACCATACCGAAACAGAGTCGATATTGACCGCTTCAAGGGACGTGCATCCGTGAAACGCGTCTTTTCCGATAACACCGATGTTCGACGATATCTTGATGTACGATAGCGAAGCGCAGTCGGAAAACGCGCGCTCTCCTATTGACGTCGCGCCCGCGGCGATGACGACCGACTTTATTTTGTCCGAATGGCTCCCCCACGGAGCGCTCGTCCCGTAAGGCGGGACGTAGCCGTAAAGGGACGGAGAATAAACGGCGAAGTCGTAATCGTCCATCCTTCCTCTTCCGGTGATCGAAAGAACGCCGGTCGCGGTATCGAGCGACCACTTGAGAGACGCTCCGCAGCTTCCCGAATATACCGCCGCGAAAGATACCGAGGGAAAATACGACACGACGGAAAGCAGCATGATGGCGCAAAGAATGAACGATATTATCTTTTTCATGATCTGTTCCTCCTTTGCGCTTGACAGCCGTTTAAATATTTATTCCGTTATACTCTTTTCTTTCCCGTGATGATCTCCATTACCCGCTCGTTAGTATATTTGTTATAGCCGTATGTATTGATTACAGTGTCGCAAAGCCCTTTGAACTGCTCCGCGAATATGGGGTCTCCGTGACATACGAACACGCAGGGCGTGCCGTATCTCGTCCAACCCTCCATCATGTTTCTCGCGAGCACTCCCGTGAGCTTTATCGTATCTACTCCGTACGTCGGGAACACTCCCGCCGTAACGAATACCGCATCGTATCCGCCGTTTATCACGGCGTCTTTGATTATCCACGGACGCGCATCGTCGATCACGTCGACCGTACCGCAAAGCGCCTTCAGCCGTTCGGTAAGATCGGGCGCCGCCTCGTCGGGATAATCGACTTCGGTGAATATGACGTGAAGCACTTTTGACGACTTCGTAAGCTTCATCGGAAGCGCTTTCGGTCTGTCGCGGTAAAGCTCGACCGCCGTCTTTGCGACGTATTTCGAGCACGCTTCCGCCTCGCGTCTGTTGAACTTCGGCACGTCGGTGTGAGTTTCGAAATACTCTCTCGAGAAGCAAAGGTTGCGGTAAGCGCGATCCTTCAGCGTTTCGAGAGAAAGCGCTCCCTCGTCTATGACACGCTTCATTTCTCTGTAGTACGCTTCGTCCTCGTGCTGGAAGAGAAGAAGGTCGCCGCCCGCTTCGAGGAAAGCGGCGTTTGCGCGGTAAACGTTCATATATCCCGCAAATCCGCCCATGTTCACGGCGTCGGATACGATGATGCCCTCAAAGCCGAGTTCTCCGCGGAGCAGATCAGTCAGGATACGGCGCGATAAGCTCGCGGGCGGGTACATATCCATATATTCGTCCTTCTCGTCGAACGCGGGAAGGGAGATATGCCCGGGCATTATCGTCATGGCGCCGTCGTTTATCAGTTTGCGGTATACTTTGCCGTAAGTTTTCATCCACTTCGTCTTTGAAAGCGGGTTTTCGGGGACCGTGACATGCTGGTCGTCGGTGCATATGCCGTCGCCGGGAAAATGCTTGAGCGTTGCGATCAGCCCGTTGTCCTGCAAGCCCCTCATATACGCTCCGGCATAAGCGATCGTTTCGTCCGGGTCGCCCGACGCGGCTCTGATCGAGACTATCGGGTTTGTCGGATTCGTCGTAAGGTCAACGCAAGGCCCGAACGTCCAGTGGTAACCCGCGAGGCGCACTTCCTTCGCGGCGTACTCTCCCATTTTATATGCTATCTCCGGGTCGCCGCAGCGCACTACCGCTCTCATCGACGGGAAATGCACCGCTCCCTTGAGCGCGCTTCCCGCGCCGTGCTCCATATCGGAAACGATAAGAGCGCGCTCCTTTCTGCCGTCGTTGATCTGACGGACAAAATTGACGCAGTCGTCGAAAGGCGCGGTAAAGACGAACATCGCGGGCGTGTCTCTGCATATCTTTCCGAAGCCGGTGGATATGTACGGAATGATGACTGACGAGAGAAGCTCGTCGACGCTCATATTTTCAACTTTTGTTTTTATATCGGGATAATCTTTGATCTTATATTTCATATTATTCTCCGTCGTCAGTTTTTAAGACTTTGTATCGGCGCGGGTATCCTTCCGCCGCGGTCGATGAAGCGGGCGGGCGAATAGCGGCTGACTTCCATTACCGGAGCGCGTCCGAGAAGCCCGCCGAATTCGAGCACGTCGCCGTCCGATTTGCCGATCGCCGGGATAAGGCGCACGGCAGTCGTCTTCGAGTTTATCATTCCTATCGCCGCCTCGTCCGCAAGGATCGCGGAAATGACTTCCTCCGAAGTATCGCCGGGAATGACTATCATATCAAGACCTACGGAGCATACCGCGGTCATCGCTTCGAGTTTTTCGATCTTCAAAGCACCGATCGCCGCCGCGTCTATCATTCCCGCGTCCTCGGATACGGGGATGAACGCGCCGGAGAGTCCTCCGACGTGGCTCGACGCCATGACGCCGCCTTTCTTTACCGCGTCGTTGAGAAGCGCAAGGCACGCGGTCGTTCCCGCGCCGCCGCACTTTTCGAGTCCCATCGCTTCAAGTATGTGTGCGACAGAGTCGCCGACGGCGGGAGTGGGGGCAAGGGAGAGGTCTACGATGCCGAAAGGAACTCCGAGCGCCTCGGACGCTTTCGTTCCTACGAGCTGACCCATTCTCGTTATTTTGAACGCCGTCTTCTTGACGATATTCGCGATCTCCGTTATGTCGCAGTCGCCGGCTTTAGCTATCGCCGCGCGAACGACGCCCGGGCCCGAAACGCCGACGTTTATCACGCAATCCGGCTCTCCGACGCCGTGGAACGCGCCCGCCATGAACGGGTTGTCCTCCGGCGCGTTGCAGAACGCGACGAATTTCGCCGCTCCTATGCAGTTGCGGTCCGCCGTCAGCTCCGCGCTCTTCTTTATAATGCGACCTACCGCCTTCACGGCGTTCATGTTGATGCCGCTCTTAGTCGAACCGACGTTGACCGACGAGCAGATATGCTCGGTCTCCGCGAGCGCTTCGGGGATACTCTCCATCAGCGCTTCGTCTCCCGCGGCAAATCCCTTGTGTACGAGCGCGGAATAGCCGCCGATGAAGTTGACTCCGGTCGCCGTCGCCGCGCGCTCAAGCGTTTTAGCGTACTTTACGACGTCCCCTCCGCTCGCCGCGGCGAGGTGAGAGATCGGCGTCACCGAGATCCTCTTGTTAATTATCGGTATGCCGAGATCCGACTCAAGCTCCGCGCCCACCGGCACGAGCCGCGCGGCAAGGCGTGTGATCTTGTCGTATATTTTGGCGCAGGACCTGTCTATATCAGAGTCCGCGCAGTCGAGAAGAGAGATGCCCATCGTTATCGTTCTGATATCGAGGTTCTCCTCTTCTATCATTTTTATCGTTTCAAGAATGTCTTTTACGTTTATCATATATTACCCCGGATCAGATGCGGTGCATTGAATTGAAAATATCCTCGTGCATAACGTGGATGGAAAGCGAAGACTCTTTCCCGAGCTTTTCCATTTCACGGGAGAACGCGGACATCTCGACCGAAAGGGACGTGATGTCGACGAGCATTACCATAGCGAACATTTCCTGAAGGACTGACTGCGTCACTTCTATCACGTTCGCGTTATATTTCGCGCACTCTCCGGACACTTTCGCAAGTATCCCTACCATATCTTTTCCGACTACCGTAATTACAGCTTTCATGTCATGCTCCTGCATATATAAAAAATTACCTTATTTTATAGTATAACACAGCATTTTTCAAAAATCAATCGCCCGCGCTCTCTCTTTTTCTATTATTTGCTGTTTTTACACATCGTTTGCAATATACACACATTTGATGTATAATCATTATAAAGGTGGTGAATGTGATGGAGTCTGCAAAATTGCTCGCGGAATATATAAACAGATCGAAAAGAATCGTTTTCTTCGGCGGCATTCCAGCTCGATGATATCCATGACGCGCTCGAAGCTGAGCTCGTCGAAGTAGAGGCGGTCGGTGACGTCGTAGTCGGTGCTGAC
>JAFXNX010000009.1 GCA_017529175.1 Clostridia bacterium | reverse complement strand
TGTTTCTATCACGCTTTCAACAACAAATTTCGCATTGTGCAAGTGCGTTTTTGTTGTTTCCGGATCATCAGGATATATCTCAATAGTTCTTCCATTGCATTCAATATACTTATTCTTGCTTTTGTCGATTGATAAAACAAAGTTACCGCCGGGATTTAGCAACGAATAGATTTTTTCAATCGTATCGGCTTTGTTATTAAAATGCATAAAGGTTAATGAGGAATAGATCACATCATATTTTTCGGAAAAATCAAACGTGTAGAAATCACCGTGAATCAATGTAACGTTGCTGATTCTTTTTAATGGTGTAGTTCCTTTTGCAATTTCCTTTTCGCTTTTCAGTTTCGTGATCCCGTAAACGACCTCGTTTTTCATTCGCGTCCCCCTTTCCGAACACCATTATAACAATTTTTGAGCCGAATCGCAACGATTGCACCGAAATTGTAAAAAATGCGTCCGATTTGATAAGCCGCGCATGACCGGCGATGCTACAATAGGGAGAGGAAAAAGGCAAGAAAGGAATGCGCCCGTGTGCGAAAAGTATTTCTGCTTTTTCCTTGAAAACCGAACGCTTTTGTG
This sequence comes from Clostridia bacterium, assembly GCA_017529175.1. The sequence goes on along the minus strand of JAFXNX010000009.1, from coordinate 1,003 downwards.
ATACAATGATGTACGAAAAAAAGACTACGACAGGAGAAAACCATCATGCTTTTTGCAACGCAAACGCAACGCCCCGTTTCCGCTTTCGGCTTCGCACGGGGGATCGAACTGCTCTGTGAGGCGGGCTATCCCGCGCTCGACCTTTCGCTCGACGTCGCGGATCTCTCCGAACTGCCGACCGACGAGGAAGCCAAAGAGGCACTCGGGATCGGAAAGCGCTTCAGCGTCGTTTTCAATCAGGCGCACGCGCCCTTCGGGTATCAGAAGTTTATCACGAAGATCCAGCCGGAGTTTTGGCGGGTGTTCGCGTTCGTTGCCAAGTTCGGTGTGAAACAGATGATCGTTCACCCGTTGCAGCCGGGACGCTACTACGGGCACGAGAAGGAGATCTTTGATCTCAACGTGTCGTTCTACCGCAGTCTTCTGCCGCTGATCAAGGAGTACGGCGTCAAGGTCGCGATCGAGAATATGTGGCAGTACCATCCCGTCAGCCACCGGATCGTCGACGATATCTGCGCCGATCCGAAGGAACTTGCCGCCCTTTACGACGCGCTTGACGATCCCGACCATTACACGATCTGCCTCGATATCGGACACGTGCCGCTCTGCAACCGCGAGCCCGAGGACGCGATCCGGATCCTCGGTCACGACCGCCTCGGCGCCCTGCACGTCCACGACGTCGACTACGTGAACGATCTGCACCTGCTGCCCGGGCTCGGCAAGATCAAGTGGGACGAGGTCTGCCGCGCGCTCGGCGAGATCGACTATAAGGGCGACTTCACGCTCGAGTCCGACAACACCTTCATTCCGTTTGAAAAAGAGTTCTATCCCAGCGTCGCGCGCTTCATGGCGGAACATGCCAAGTTTTTAGCGGGCAAGGTCGACGAGTACCGCAAGCACTGACGGTCAAAAACGCAACAGAACGGAGACGCGCGGGATCCCGCGCGTTTTCCCGAAGGAGAAAGAGATGCTGTATTACTATTACGTCACCCCCTTAAAAGAC
>JAFXNX010000008.1 GCA_017529175.1 Clostridia bacterium | reverse complement strand
GGTCTGCAAAACCTTTATCCCCGGTCCGATTCCGGGTGGCGCCTGAATAAAAAAAGCACGCATAGCGTGCTTTTTTTATGCAGGTGTCACCACAACGTCGAGCCGGATCCGGCTCAACGTCGGAACGATATCCACTATCTTCATCGGTTATGCAAAACGAACGCATCCGCTTTCGGCACCCCGGATACCGGTTCGCATTTTAGTTCAAATCTCATATTTCTTCAGCAAATTCGCCCCCGGCGAAATTGACAGGGCGCATGGTTATCGAACGAAGACGTCTTATTTCCCGCGCCCGGAAAGATCGGGGAGCTCGCTCACCAGGCGAAGGGGCGCAAATATATCACCGAAGGTGATCTTCCGGGTATTTAATAAAATCTGCACTTCATTGGTCCTAGCTTCCGGGTCCTCCGGCTTCGGTCGCTTCATTGCGTGCGCACGCCTTGTCCCTCTCAACTTGAATTATCCAAGATTAAGTGCTACAATTAAATAAACGCAAAAGAATGGAAAGGTGCTCAAATTGAAAAAATCATTGATTATTCTGATGCTTGCGCTTGTCGCTATTATGTTCGTTTCCTGTGCCAAGACGATAACCGTTCCCGAAACAAACGCCGTGTTGACGTTTAAGTACGGCGACTGTGACGTTGTCATCGAACTGAGCGCGGAAGAAAGTGAAACGGTCAGGAGTATTTTCAATAATAAACGCACCTATCAGGATAACACCTCGTGCGGATTTACCGAAAACGTCTCCTTCAGATTCAACGATTTGGTCTTTTGCATAGCTTGCGATAATTGCTCAACTATAGAATTTCAAGGTCGGTATTTTTCGATTTCCGATGATGAGCGGGAAACAATCAATCTAATATTTGAAAAGCACGGCGGGTTTTTCCCATGCGTTTAACCCGAAACATCGTATCGTCTTGATTTCGTCCTCGAAATACTTCTCAACCCGGAGGAAGCACAATGCGAGTTGTTGATATCTACCGCTTCGACACAGGGACAAAGATACCCTTTTCGGAACTTCCCGACAGAATACGCGCGTTCCTCGACGATACGCGCCTGAACTATACTACTTTTCTTTATTATTTCAGCGACCTCGTTAGTTGTAATCCCGACTTTTCCAAATCAGGAGTCGCAAAATTTCTGAAAGACTGTCCTGACGCCGGACCCGTCAGAATTCTCAGAGGAGAAGCAATGGGAGGATCCGATGAGTACTGGATCAGCAACATTTCCGAGTTCACCGGGAACTTAGACGATAAAATTCTCCCGCTGATGAAAAAGATCCACAAATACTACGGAATATCGATAAGCGATCTTTATTTCTACGATATAGACTTCTGGGGAGACCCGATCCCGTGGGAAAGAGATCTGTCGGGTGTTGACGAACGGTGCCGTCAGTTTAACTATACTCCGGATTACGATTACTCGCTCAATTATCAACCGCTCGGCTCCGGGATCATGATAAACAGAGACGTTTTCGGAGCGACTCTGACGCTGAGCGTCGACAGACTGTACCGCGATGAGGCCAAAGAAACCGAGCCGTACGCCGAAGAAATGAAAAAGCATCTCGACGGAATAAGGTACGACAAGGTACAGAAAATCAAGCTTGATCCGGAGGATAAGGACGAGGCGGAAAAGTGCAATCAAAAAGCCGCCGCATTGCTTGACGAAATCCGCTCCCGCTTCAAAGACGCTCTGCCGTCAAACGAAAGGCTGACTCACGTCGACGGATCTTACTCGATCGCTCCGACGCTCAAAAAATACGCAAAAGGGCACGGTTATAACTACTGCAACGTTTTCTCCGGCGTTCTTTTCATTGAAAAGAGGACGGAAAAGGGACCCGTTATCGGCCTGATCACAATCAGACGCCCCGGTTTCAGCGAAGTAACGGTAATGTTGTCCGTTGAGGGGATCGGTTACAGACACGTTCTGCTCACTTCTTCACAAACGCCGGACGATCAGGAATCCTTCGATTCTTTTATGAAGATAGTATTCTCGCTTCTGGAAGAATTTGAGCGGGACTATTACCCCGCTCTTGCGGAGATCTACCCGACCGTCCCCGACTGGTTCGTCACCGAAAAATAATATCACAACGTATACCCTCAAGGAGTTTCTCTGTCATGAAAAAGTTTTTCAAAGCAATAGCGATAATAATCGTCCTGCTCGTCGTCCTCGCCGTTTGCGCCGTGTTCGGGCTGAACGCCTACGTCAAAAGCGTCGGCGGAAAGAAGATCGTCACGCCCGAAGAAGCGGCGTCGATCGAGGACGCCGACTGCATACTCGTCCTCGGCTGTTCGGTTAAGATCGACAACTCGCTCAGCGATATGCTCGCGGACAGACTCAGGCGCGGCGTCGAACTGTACGACGCGGGCGCCGCCCCCAAACTGCTTATGAGCGGAGACCACGGGAGCGACAACTACGACGAGGTCAACGCGATGAAAAAATACGCGAAGGAACACGGAGTTCCGTCAGGCGACGTATTCATGGATCACGCCGGGTTCTCGACGTACGAATCCGTCTACCGCGCGAAGGAGATCTTCGGCTGTGAAAAAGTGATCATAGTGACGCAGGAATACCACCTTTACCGCGCGCTCTTTATCGCGGAAAAGCTCGGGCTCGAGGCGTACGGCGTCGCGTCGGACTATCATACGTACGGCGGTCAGACAGGACGCGAACTGCGCGAGATCCTCGCGAGATGCAAGGACTTCGCTTCGACCGTTTTCAAACCGGATCCGACGTATCTCGGAGATAAGATCCCGATAGACGGCGACGGAGATATCACGAACGATAAATAACAACTTCAAAGTAAAAGGGCGTCCCGTCGGGGACGCCCTTCGTTTATTCAGAATCCGAAATACTCTTTCGCGTTTCCGTAACAGATCCCTCCGACAATCGCACCAAGCGT
>JAFXNX010000124.1 GCA_017529175.1 Clostridia bacterium | reverse complement strand
GTCATCGCGGCGCTCGTAATCGGCGCGCTCGTATGTCTGCGCCGCCGTCTCGGCTCGACCGTTCAGATCGTTATGGCGCTCCTTCTTTTCTGCGGAGTCGTGATCTGCTTTATCGCCGCGGCGGTAAACAACGGCGGATCGGAGATCCTTTCCCCCGCGTTCTCGCCCGATAACACGCCTGTGGGAGGAACTTTCACGATATTCGTGCTGGCGCCGTGGGCGTTCGTCGGATTCGAGTCCATATCCCATTCCTCGGGAGAAGCGAAGTTCCCGCTGAAACGCTCTTTCGGTATTATGGCGCTCGCTCTCCTTGCGGCGGGCATCGCCTACAGCTTTCTTTCGCTTTCCGCCGTCACGGCGCTTCCGGAAGGCGCGTCGTCGTGGACGGATTATATTAACAACCTTGACAGCTATTCCGGCGTCGCCGGCGCTCCGACGTTCAATTCTGCGTTCTCCGCGCTCGGTACTGCCGGATCGGCGATACTCGGAGTCGCGGCGCTCGGAGCTATATTCACCGGCATCATCGGCAACTATATAGCGCTCAGCAGACTCCTTACCACGATGTCCGACGACGGACTGCTCTCCGGAAAGATCGGAAAGCTCGACCGAAACAACGTTCCGAAAAACGCGATAATCGCGATCCTTGCGGTATCCGTCATCCTTCCGTTCTTCGGAAGAACGGCTATCGGCTGGATCGTCGACGTGACGACCGTCGGCGCGACGATCGCGTTCGCGTTCACGTCCGCCGCGACGCTTAGGACGGCAAGACTTGACGGGAACAAACGCGCGAGAGCGATCGGCGCCTTCGGGCTGATCGTCTCAACGTTCTTCGGTTTCGCGTTCCTTATACCTAACCTTATATCCGTAAAGACGCTCGCGACGGAATCGTATCTTATCCTCGCCGCGTGGGGACTTCTCGGATTCATCGTTTTCGAATATTTGCTCCGCAAAGATAAAAAAAGAAGGCTCGGCCGTTCCAACGTCGCGCTCATCGTTATGCTCGCGGTCATCATCTTCACGTCTTCCGTGTGGATGAGACAGACTACGGAGTCTTCCGTCGACAACTCGGTCGGGGATATACAGACCTACTATGACGGAGTGCTTGAAGAGTCTGGAGCTGACGCCGCGTCCGAAGCGGAGGCGGCGCAACATGAGTATCTTCAGAATACTCTCGACAAGGTCGACCGCTCGCTCTCTCTCGCGTCGACGATACAAATCGTCCTGATCGTCGCGACTCTGATCGCCCTGTTCGTCATTTACTCGCGGATACAGAAACGCGAAAAGTTGATCGAAGTCGAGAAGGCGCTCGCCGAGGAGAGCAGCCGCGCTAAAACGAGCTTCTTATCCAACATGAGCCATGAGATAAGAACGCCGATGAACGCTATCATCGGTCTTGACAATATAGCGCTTCGCGATCCTGATCTCTCCCCGAAGACGAAAGAACAGCTCGAAAAGATCGGATCGAGCGCAAAACTTTTGCTCGGACTTATAAACGATATACTCGATATGAGCCGTATTGAATCGGGCAGAATGGTCCTCAAGAATGAAGTATTTTCATTCCGCGAACTGATAGACCAGGTAAGTATCATCATAAACGGTCAGTGTTTTGATAAAGGTCTGCACTACGAGTGCAATATCGAAGGTCATATAAACGATTATTATGTCGGCGACGACCTTAAACTCAAACAGGTGCTCATCAATATACTCGGCAACTCGGTTAAATTCACAGGTGCGCCGGGAGAGGTCACGCTGAGCATTAAGCAGCTCGACGAGGCGGACGGCGTCAGCACCATACGCTTCACGATCAAGGATACCGGTATCGGTATGGACAAGGAATACATACCGAAGATCTTTGAGGCGTTCTCGCAAGAGGACGCAACGACAACGAACCGCTACGGCGGAAGCGGACTCGGAATGGCGATAACTAAGAATTTCGTCGAATTGATGGGCGGAAGTATCGAAGTCGAAAGCGAAAAGGGAGTCGGCTCGACGTTTGTCGTGACGGTAAAACTCAAATCGTCCGAGCGCAGTTATAAAGATGAAAACGGTCTTGCGCTGCCCGAGGGGCTTCGCGCGCTTGTCGTCGATGACGATGAGGTGGCGTGTGAGCACGCGTATTTCGTCCTGAACGCGATGGGCGTCGCGTCCGATACCGTAACTTCCGCAAATGAAGCGCTCGGTATGTTGAGAAGAGCGAAGGAGAGCGGGAATGCTTATAATCTTCTTCTCACGGACTATAAGATGCCGGAAATGAACGGCCTCGAGCTCTCACGCGCGGTGCGCGGATTTGACGGCGGGGAAACCGCGATAATCATGCTTACCGGTTACAACTGGGACATCATAGATGAAGAGGCGAGAGAGGGCGGCGTTGACAGCATTATCGCAAAGCCGCTGTTTACGGACAGCCTTCTCCGTACGATCCACGCTGTTCTGGAAGGCAAAGCGGGAATCAGACAGGACGTTTCCGAAGACGCGGATATTGCGGATAAGACGGACTCCATCCTTTCGGGACGCCGGGTGCTCATGGCGGAGGACGTCGACGCGAACGCCGAGATCCTCGCAGACCTGCTCGAGCTTGAAGACGTCATATCGGAGCGAGCGAGCAACGGTCAAGAGGCGCTCTATATGTTCACCGCAAGCGAGACGGGGTATTACGACGCGATCATTATGGACGTCAGAATGCCCGTAATGGACGGACTTTCCGCCACAGAGGCGATAAGAGCGCTTGACAGAGCGGACGCTAAGACGATACCGATAATCGCGATGACCGCGAACGTTTTCGACGAAGACGTCGAACGCTCGCTTGCGGCGGGAATGAACGCTCACCTCTCAAAGCCGATCGAGCCCGAAAAGATCTACGCAACACTTGCGGAGCTTATGAAATAACTGTCTTGACCCCTTCAAAAGCTTCCTTTTGATCCGCGAACAAGTTCGCGGATACGGTCTTTATAAAAAACACAACTCCCGAAAACGCCTCGCGTTTTCGGGAGTTATAATATAGGGTTTCCAAAGGGACTTGTCCCTTTGGCAGAGCGCGAGACAGAGTCTCGCATAATATTTTACTTATGCCTTTTTCCCTTTATAACGTGGAAGAGAACGAACAGAGCGGTGAAGAGAAGGACCGCTCCCGCGAGGATCGCGTACATAATGGGAACTGGTACGGAGTTTCCGAAGAAATAAATATTGTAGTCGACGCTGTCCTTTATACCCTTCATCACTTCCGCGGGGAAGCCGAAGTTTTCCATTTCGTTGAATACGCCGCGCATCATGTGGCACTTGATAAGGCACGTTCCGTAAGTACCCGGAAGGAAAGAGAGAACTTTTTGAAGTCCCTCGCCGAAGCTTGCGATCGGCATATACGCTCCGCATATAAAACCGTAGCCCGCGCTGATTATCGTTCCGACCGCGGACGCCTGCCCGTTGGTCGTTAAGAAGAAGTTGACGCACGATGAGAGCGCCGTTCCGAAGAGAGTAAGCAGGAAGACGTCGAGCGCGACGAGCGCGACGTCGGCGACTGACATATACCACCCCTGGGTAGAGAGGTAGAGAAGACAAACGGCAAGTGCCGAAAACGTCACGATCAGCGTGCTCGCCGCGGAAGCGATATAGAAGCCCGCCGCAAGAGTCGAACGTTTCACCGGCGTCACCGTGAAATCGCGGATGGAGCCGTTTGCCTTGTCCTGGATCATAAGAAGGTTCGCGCAGAACGACACCGTGACGCACGAGACCGCAAGGAGCGCGGAGATCAGTTGGCTGACTACCGTTCCGTCAAGGAGCGTGTCCGGGATCATGACTCCTTCGGGAAGAGCTGACGCGAAGCTCTCACGGTACAGCTTTGCAAGAAAGGTAGCGTACAGCACGAGCAGGATCATCGGAGTGATGAGCGATGAGAAGAACATCCCGCGATCCTTGAAAAAGAGCTTTAAGTTTCTGCGTATAACGTTAACAAGAGTTTTCATTTCAGCCCGCCTCCAGGAAGATTTTTGCCGGTGACGGAAAGGAATACGTCGTCCATCTTTCCTTTGGTCACTTCATAGTCCGTAAACAGGTCGGGATATGCTCCGATAAGCTTCGTCACCTCCGCCGTGCTCGGAACGGACACTCTCACCGCGTCGCGGATCGCTTCGCACGGAAGCGCGAGGGGCGACGCGTCCTCTATGCTCTTTCCGTAGAGCGTCACGTAGTCGCCGACGTATTTGTTTTTCAGCTCGAGCGGAGAACCCTCCGCCGCGATCTCTCCGCAGTCGATGATCACGACGTAGTCTGCGTCCGCCGCTTCTTCCATATAGTGAGTCGTGAGGAAGACTGTCATCTTCTTTTCCTTGCGGAGCGACTCCACGACGTCCCACAGAAGCTTTCTCGTCTGCGGGTCGAGTCCCGTCGTCGGCTCGTCGAGGATGAGTATTTCCGGCTCGTGGACGAGTGCACGAGCAATATCTATCCTGCGCTTCTGACCGCCCGATAGCTTTGCGAGAGGGCGGTCGGCGAAGTCGGCGAAATCAAGTATTTTTGAAAGTTCCTCAAAGCGTTTCGCAAACTCTTTGCCGGTTATGCCGTAGAGCGCGGCGCGGCTGCGAAGATTGTCTCTTGCCGAGAGCTGCGCGTCGAGCGCGGAGCTTTGGAACACCACGCCGATCCTGCGGCTGATCGCGTCGAAGTTTCGTCCTACGTCCTCGCCGCATACGGTGATCTTGCCGCTGTCGGGGCAAAGCTGTCCGCAGATCATTGAGATCGTCGTCGACTTTCCCGCTCCGTTTACGCCGAGAAAAGCGAAGAGTTCTCCGCGCTTTACCATAAAAGACAGATCTTTTACCGCTTTGACTTCGCCGTAAGATTTGAAAAGATGCTCAATTTCAATTACGTTTTCCATTATTTTTCCTCTGCTGCCTCCGATCTTTTTATCAACAGTCGTGAAGACCGCCGCTGCGGTCTTCCGGTCTGTATTCTTTATTTCGACAGTCCGCCGTATCCCGTCTTCCTTATTATTTCCTGCCCGGAATCGGAGAGGACGAATTCGATCATCTTTGAAACGTACGGATTCGGATCGTTCTTTCTCGTGATAAGACAGAGATCTACCGTCAACGGATAAGTGCCGTTCTCGATATTCTCGACCGTCGGCGGGATCCCGTCAATATTCAAAAGCTTCACGCCTTTTTCCTGCGACAGTTCTTCAACGAAATACCGGAAAGAATAACCGATCGCGCCGTCCTCGTTCGCGTATTGTGCGACTTCGCGGATGACGCCTCCCATTCCTCCGACGGTCTCATATGTTTTCGGCTCCTTTAGCGCGACGTCACCCATAAAATATTCCATCATAGTCTGCGAGCCGGAGTTTTTCGGACGCTGGAAAGCGACTATATCTTCGTCATCTCCGCCGACCTTGCTCCAATTTTCGATATCTCCGTGATAGATCGCTCGAAGCTGTTCGCTCGTCAGTCCGTCAACGGGATTGCTGTCTTCGACGAAGAAGATGAACGCCTCCTTACCTATCTTAGTGATCTCAAGCTCGACGCTTTTCCGTGATGCGTCCTCAAGCTGATCTTTTGACGCACGTGCGCCGAAGAACAGATCTGCGTCGCCGCATATCAAACGGTCGAACCCGGTCAACGTATTCGTGAACGTAACGATCTTTCCGTTCACATAGGAATTGGGATTACTGTCTTTAAAATCGCGTTCTATCTTCTCTATATCTTTGTATACTGATTTTGCTATTGAAGAATAAAGAGGATAGCATGCCTCTGCTCCGTCCATAACTGGCATATCGTTTTCGTTTTCGATCATAAAAGAAGACGGCGTATCGGGGCTTACGAGCTTTGAGCCCTCTGCGTAAACTGTGTAATCGGTGAAGTCGGTGCTTGAGTAACCGTGCATAAAATCAAATCCGTGTCCCGCGTATCTGACTTCCGGTCTGTTTGCGTATGAAAAGATGCTGACGGCGACAGCGGCGACGGAAAGTACGACGGGAACGATACAGTGTCTTAACTTTATCTCTTTTTTTGCTAAAACCGTGCAGGTGATGTAACCTGCCGTGTAAGTGAAAAAAGCGGACATAAAGATAAGCTCCGCTCCGGAGGTAAAAGACGTCGCGATATTTTCAAGAATGAACGGGAATAGCGCGTATGTCGCAATTTCTCTGATAACACCGTCCGTTTCTCCCGAATTAATGACCATAAGCGCCGCAAATCCGACGGCTGTGACCGTGGCGCAGACAAGGTTGATTATCGCCGCGGCGCGAATGTTTGAATAAGTCTTTTCATCGAGCCATATATACAAAAAAACTATCACTACCGGCATCACAATAGCGTCTATTGCGCCGAGAAAGAACGGTATGCCGGCAATGCTTGCGATGAAAGGAAGGAGCGCGTAATATGCCAGCACTCTTCCGATAGCGTTAAACACACTCTCGATCTTTTCTTTCATTATTTTTTTTCGTATTTTTTCATATGCGCTTTTATCGCGTCAAAAGTCGTATCGCTGATGTAATGCTCGATGCGGCAGGCGTCCTCGGCGGCGGTTTTCTCGTCCACCCCGAGTCTGATCAGAAGACTTGTCAGAACGGTGTGGCGCTCGTAAATACTCTTTGCCTGCGCCTCTCCCTTTTCGGTGAGCTTTATGTAGCCGGATCTGTCAGTCACAATAAGGGAATCTTTTTTCAGTATCCCGAGCGCGCGGCTGACGGACGGTTTTGAGTAACCCATATATTCTCCGACGTCAATTGCGCGTACCTCCGACGAGGTTTGAGAAAGAATATATATCGTTTCGAGATACATTTCGCCCGATTCGCGTATCGTCATTATTACTTGCCTCCGATCAATAAGCGTTTGCCTACCGCTATTATACCGTAAATGATAAAAAATTTCAATAAATCGATGAATTTTTTAAAAACCTCTTGACAAATTAGCATATGCTAACTATAATGAATTCGGTTAGAGGGTGCTAACCGATTATTAATCCGTACAAGTTAGCTTATGCTAACGGCGGTAAGGAGGACAGCTATGATACCGCTCTGTTATGCCGGAACGGGCGAAGCGCTTATCATCAAAAAAGTCGGCGGAAGCCCTGATGTAAGGCAACACCTTGAAAACCTCGGCTTCAACGTCGGGGGCGAAGTGGAGATAATCAACACGCTCGGAGACAATATTATCGTCAAGGTGAAGGAAAGCAGAGTCGCGCTCAGCGATGAGCTGGCGCGCAAAATAATGATTTGATATTATTTGAAGGAGGACGATATAGTGAAAACTTTGAGAGACGTTTCGATCGGCGAGAGCGCCACAGTCGTGAAGCTTCACGGAGAGGGAGCCGTCAAGCGGCGCATCTTGGATATGGGTATAACGAAAAACACGCCCGTGTTCGTGCGAAAGGTCGCGCCGCTCGGTGACCCTATCGAGATCACCGTGAGAAATTATGAACTGTCGATCCGCAAAGCAGACGCGGAAATGATTGAAGTAGAATAGAAGCCGTTTATTTTTTAAATCTTTGGTTAGCATATGCTAATTCAATGGATCAAAGCAGAAAGGAAGCATATTATGGACATAAGGATAGCCCTTGCGGGCAACCCGAACAGCGGTAAGACGACGCTGTTCAACGCGCTGACCGGCTCGAATCAGTTCGTCGGCAACTGGCCGGGAGTCACGGTGGAAAAGAAGGAAGGCAAACTGAAGCGCCACGACGGCGTGATCGTAACCGACCTTCCCGGTATATATTCTCTTTCTCCTTATACTTTAGAGGAGGTCGTCGCGAGAAACTATCTTATAGGAGAGCGTCCCGACGCGATACTCAACATCGTCGACGGTACGAACCTTGAGAGAAACCTTTATCTGACGACACAGCTCACGGAGCTCGGAATTCCGGTGGTAGTCGCGATCAATATGATCGACCTTGTCAAAAAAGAAGGGGACAAGATAAACCTTGCGGAGCTTTCACGTCAGATCGGATGCCCGGTCGTCGAGATATCGGCTCTGAAGGGGACCGGCGTCGAGGAGGCGGCGGAAGCTGCTATCGGCGCCGCGAAGAACGGAAAGACCGTTCCTCAGCATACATTCTCGGGACCTGTCGAGCACGCGCTCGCGCACATTGAGGAAGCGGTCGTTCACGACCTTCCCGAGGAACAGCAGAGATGGTACG
>JAFXNX010000123.1 GCA_017529175.1 Clostridia bacterium | reverse complement strand
TGGAAAGCAAATACGGAAAACTTTTCGCTTCCATCTCCGAGGGAATAACCGGAAGCAGAGAGGACGCTCTCGAGTGCGTGAACGACACGTATCTTCGCCTCTGGAACTCTATCCCGCCCGAAAGGCCCGCAAACCTCAAAGCGTACGGCGGAAGGATAGTCAGAAACGTCTCGATAAACCGCGCGGAGCATGACAATGCGAAACGACGCGGGGGAGGCGAGATACTCGTTGAGCTCGACGAGACAGTTCCGGACAGAAGCGATGCGCCTTGCGGCGAGATATCCGGACTTATCGATTCGTTTCTGCGGAAAGAGGACCGCGAGAGCCGCGTCACGTTCGTACTCCGGTACTGGTACTGCGCTCCTCTCGACGAAATAGCGCGACGCCTCTCGATATCCGAAAGCGCGGTCAAAAGCCGCCTTTTCCGCACGAGAAAGAAGCTTAAGAGTTATCTTGAGAAAGAAGGTGTTTCACTGTGAAAGACGATAAGAACAGAAAAATATTCGACGCTGTCGGCGGCATAGGAGACGATCTTATAGAAGAAGCGTCCCGCTATGACGCGAAGCGCGAAAGAATGAAGAAATTTAAATTATACGGCGCGTTGGCGGCGTCGTTCGTCCTCGTCGCAGCGCTCGTTCTGACGTTTGCGCTTCGCGGCGGAAAGGCGCCCGCGCAAAGTACGCAAAGCACTCCTCTTTTCACGGGAGGAGAGACGGCGCAAGTTTCGAACGCCGGCGGCGCGCTTCCCGAGGCGCTGCGCGGAGTTATGGTGTCCGCGTCCGCTGCCGACGGAAAGATAATACCGACAAGCGAGCGCTTCATCATCGAGACGTCGGACGAATGCGAAGTCGAAACGCTGACGGCGAATATGAACGTATCGCCCGAGACGAGCCTTGCCGTAACGGCGCTGACGTCGACTAAATTTGAAGTTGCACCCGCTACCGGCGCTTTGCTTCCCGGCACGGTATACAACATTTCGTTCGGAGACCGGGAAAACCCCGTATCGAGCTATACGTTCCAGACGGAGAGCGACTTCTTTATTAAAAGCCGCCTCCCGTCCGATATGTCGTCCGACGTTCCGGTCGGAACGGGGATAGAGCTCACGTTCTCGGAAAGTATTGCAAACTGCGACTTTGACGATTACATCGTCATCGAGCCGGAAGTCGGACTCGATTACAAAGTCTACCCGAACGGCAGAGTGCTCGCCGTAATACCGCAAAACGACCTCGAATACGGGACGGTATATAAGGTAACGGTAAAAGAGGGACTTCCCTCTCTATCCGGCAAAACGCTCGCGTCCGATGAGTCGTTCGCGTTCCGGACGGAATACGACGACGCGGAAAGCGACGACAACTATATCTTCATGAGCGTTTACAAAAGCGTTTACGACAGGTTCGGCTACGAGTACAATGTTACAAGATCATATGATCTTGACGAGTATATCTTCACACCTAAGGAAAGCGCAAGTCTTGTCTGCACAGTATACGCTTACGACGATATCGACTCCTGCTCTGTCGGCGCGTCGCTTTACAAATTCCCCGATACAGATTCCGCCGCAAGAGCAATTGAGAACTGCGCCGCGGACGCTTCGGGTAAGCGCGGATACGACACGGACGGACTGATAAAGATAGGCGACTTCGAAGGTATGCAGAAAGACGGGAGCTACTACGACTATCAGTGCGGCATATCGTTCGGCGAAGGACTTGAGCGCGGCATCTATCTTGCAAAGATCACCGCCGAGGCAAAAGACAAATACGGCGACGCCCTCACTACGACGAAATATATCATAGTTCAGATATCAAACGTCAGAGCGTTCACCATATCCTCCGACGGAAAAACGCTCGTCAGAGCGGACGACGCCTTTGAAGGACACATCGACGGCGCCGAAGTCTCGTCAGTCTCCTTCGTCAGAGAGTATTCCTTCGGCGATGATGCGAAAGAGCCCGAAAAATTCACGGACTCCGCCGTGACAGCGGACGGGGTCGCGATCCTCGACACAAACGACGCAAGCTCGGCGGTCATCACCGTAAAGAACGGCGACGACGGGATCGTGATCTGCGCGGTGTGCAATGAGAGCTCCGACGAAAAGTATTCGATGAGCTATATCTACACGGACCGTGAAGTATATTTTTCAAATGACACCGTAAACTTCAGCGGATTCGTGAAACTCCTTGACGGAAGCGCGCCTTCCACCCTCTACCTCACGGCGGAAGGAAACACGGTAAAAGAGATCGAAGTGTCCTCCGACGGATTCTTCAAGAGCGACTACTTGATAGAAGATCACTCCGAAGGCGGTTTTTTCCTCTCGGTAACTGATATCGACGGCAACGTCGCCGCCTCGAAATATGTAAAAGTAACGGAAGCCGAAAAGCCCGTAATTACGGCAAGTATCACCTTCGACAAGCTCTTTTACAGGTTCGGCGAAACGGTCAACGTGACGGTAACGTCCTCCTTCTTCGACGGCACTCCCGCGGAAGGATTTGAATTCATGGTAAGCTCGTACCCCTTCGGAAGGTACGATATGACAAATCTTACGACAGACAAGAACGGCGAGGCGACCTGCGCCATCGAGACCGGCGTCCTTCCCGAGGCGTGGAGCACAAGACCGACGCAGATATCGGTATACGCGGAGCTTGTCGGATTTGAAGATCAGACGCTCGCAGTATCAAACGACGTTTACTACTTCCACTCCGACTACGTTTTCGACACAGTATGGGAAACTGACCGCCGCGCGGTGACTCTCAACAAGGCAGACACCTCTCGCCTTCTTTCAGAGGACGATTTTTCCTACGACGTGTTCCCGGAGAACACGGTGGGAGAGAGCGCTGACGGAAGCATCAGCTACGTTCTGAAAAAATATGAAGTCATCAAGACCGAAAGACGCGGATACGACAGCGCGGCAAAACGCTCGTACACATATTACGATTACGACACAAGGGAAACGACGGAGGATTCCGGTACGCTCACGTTCAAAGACGGCGTGATCGAGCTTCCGATAAAGAAAGTCGAAGGATTCGTCGGAGGTTACTGGTACGAGATAACCTACAGCGACGGACGGAACACCTACAGAGAATCGATCCCGGCAACTGCGGACGGCTACCGCTGGTATGAGAGCGACGCAGACGAAACGCTGATATCGCTCGATAAAGAAAACTACGGTATCGGAGAACGTTACAGCGCAAAATATACGAGAAACGGCGTGCCTTACGAAGACGTTCTCTTCGCGGTATACGCCGACGGACTTGAAGAATACGGGATCGGTCCCGAATTTACCGGCACTTTCGACGGCGCGATGGTAACCGGCGCCGCGATATACGCGGTATGCTTCGACAAGGACAGCGGCACGTATTTCTACAGCGAGAGCGAAATAGCCCTCGACTACGGCGCAAACCCTCTCGAAGTTGAAATAATACCCGATAAAGAAACGTACTCTCCGGGGGAACGCGCGACGGTGACCGTGCGCGTCAAGGACGCGCCTGACGCCGCTCTGATACTCAGCGTCGCGGACGAAGCGTGCTTCGCGCTCGAAGAACAGAACGAGGACAGCGCCGCGGCTTACTACAAATCGCTTCGCCGTCTGTCCGAGGGCGACGACAGCTTTTCCCCTTATCTTTACAACTTGTATTATTATTACGATTGGTACTATCCGTACCGCGGCGCCCGTCTGATGAAGGACGTGACTGTAAACGGACGCTTTGACGCCTCCGTCGATATATTCGGAAGCGATTCAAGAGACGCAAGCGGCTACGGAGACTTCAACGGCGCCTTCACCGAAGACGCGGCGGAGACCGGCGCGCCGGAAAAAGCATCTGAAGCGCCGGCAGCTTACGAAAGCGCAGACAGCGCAGGAGGTGACGAAGTATACGTCAGAAAGCTTTTCGCAGACAATCCCGTTTTTACACTCGACCGCTTCGATGAAAACGGAGAAGCGACGATCATCTTTACCGTTCCGGACAATATCACGTCGTGGAGACTCACAGCGGTCGCGATCGACGGTGCGGACGGCGACTTTGACAGGATAAGATTCGGCAACGCCGTAACGGACACCATTTGCACGAAAGACTTCTTCATCAACCTCAGCGCGCCGGATTACTTCATCCTCGGCGACGACGCGGCGCTTCTTGCCCGCTCGTTCGGTATAAACTCCGACGGCGAGGTGGAATACACGGCAGTCGTCACGGATGAGGGCGGCAACGTTATCGCGACAGCCGAGGCGTCCGACGACTCCAAAGGATATGCCGAGCTCAGTTTCGGCAAGCTCGAAGAAGGAAGTTATACGGCGACTGTCACGGCGAAGGGCGAGAGCTCGTCTGACGCGCTCGAAGCGAAGTTCGACGTCATAAAGAGCGCAGAGACTATGCCGCTCACCCGCACTCTGACGCCCGACACGATAAAGAGCATAACGCCCGCGCTTTATCCGGTGACGCTCACGTTCTGCGATGACGACGCCTCGCACCGTCAGTTCAGCAGGATAATGAACTCCCTCGTCTGCGGCGACGGCACCGCCCGCGCCGATATGCTCGCGGCGGAATATGCCGCCCTTATCGCGCACGACAAAGTGTACGGGTCGGACTCGTCCGAAAGAATGCAGTCGATAAGACAGAAATTCAGCGAATACTGCGGCGA
This sequence comes from Clostridia bacterium, assembly GCA_017529175.1. The sequence goes on along the minus strand of JAFXNX010000123.1, from coordinate 3,980 downwards.
GCTGATCTCGCTTCTCTCCTACTCCGACGGCGACGTCGAGCTGACTGCGAATATTCTCTGCGGCGCACCCGACGTCATATCGACAGATGCGAAAAGCAGGATAGCAGAGTACCTGCTCGGCGAGGTGATGGATCCAGAACAGCCGGATGAGGTAACGTTATGCGCGTCCCTTGCCGCGCTCGCGTCACTTGACGAACCGGTCCTCGACGTACTTTACAAAGTCGCGCAAAGCGCGGGCGACTATCCCGCCGACGCAAAGCTCTACCTTGCGTGCGCGTTCGCGTCGATCGGCGACTGGTCCGCGGCAAACGACATTTATTTCACTCTCAAAAGCGAACTCGGCGACGAAGACACGGAATACAAAACCGTATGTCTCAGAGGAGTCAACGACGCCGAAACGGTACGCCTTTCGTCGCTTGCGCTGATCGCAGTGTCAAAGACGGCAAAGAGCGAAGCGGAAGCTCTTGCAAAATACCTTACCGAGAATCCGTCGAAGGACGAATGTACCTATTCCGCGCTCGGCGCGTACGTCAAATACTTTATGCCCGACTCCGAGTACTCGGAAAAATCTCTAACGTACGAGCTGAACGGAAAAGTGGAGAGCGCGACCGTTTCTCCGTTCTCGTCGTTCTCGGTCAAGCTGACAAAGAGCGGATTTGATTCGTTTAAGATCGTATCGATCGACGATAAGATCGCGATCGACGCTTACTACCTTGCGCCTGCAGAAGAAGCGCTCGAGGAATACGATATCTCCGACCGCGTGACGGTCTCAAAGCAGATCTCAAGCTACAAAAACGGACTTTACAAGGTAAAGCTCACGATAAGCGGAACGTCGACAAGAGTTTGCGAGTCTTTCGATCTTACCGACGTCGTGCCCTCCGGCGCGCGCTTCGTCTCAACGGACTCCTCCCTCTCCTACTCTTACGGAAGATCGGGAACAGTTTACACCGACGCGTACGTCTATAACCCCGCAGGTCAGAGGATCGCGGGTTCGGTTTGGGTATACAATGATATCTACTCGGGTTACGACTACTATAAGACCGAATGTCCCGAGTACAGCTTCTCGATCGACGTCGGATATATCATAAGAGGCGCGGTCAAGGGCGAGTTCATAGCGGAGAGCGCGGTCATAAGAAACCTCGCAACAAACGTCTACGACGCGTCCGAAAGATATGTCGTCAACATCACAGACGACAAGTGGAGCATCGAACAAAGGTAACATGACGCATAACAAAAAGCCCGAAAACGCAAGCGTTTTCGGGCTTGATTTTTTTGCAAAATTGCCTGGATCGGACTCTGTATTCATAATTCCGACAGATCGAGCTTTTTGATTCTTTTTTTCATCCTGAATATATCTTTGAGCATCCTTGAAGAGTCCTTAAAGAAGTTTATCTTGCTCTCTCTTCCGAGTTCCTTATCACTTCTTTCTACTCTGACCGGGAATTCGTTGATCTTACACCCCGCCATTTCCGCGATCTTTATGAACTCGAGATCGAAAGCGAAGCGGTCGATCTCGCAGAGCGAGAACACTTTTCTCCCGACCTCGCCGCCGAAGCATTTAAGGCCGCTTTGCGAATCGGAGACCTTGCATCCGGCGCATACCGTCACGATCTTGAGATATGCGCGGGAGATGATCTTTCTTGCAAAAGAGTACCCTTCGTAGCCCCTCGGGTGTATCCTTCTCGACCCGACTGTGACGTCAGCTCCCTTTTCGAGGTGGTCTTTTATTATCGCCTTTATCTGATCGACGCCGTAAGCGAGGTCGCAGTCGGTATATACCACGACGTCGCCGCTTGAGGATGCGACGCCTTCTCTTATCGCCGCGCCTTTCCCTCTGTTTACCTCGTATCCGACGAGCTTTATCGCATCATCCGACGCCGCGCGCGACGCAACGATATTCTCGCATCCGTCGGTACTGCCGTCGTTTGAGAAGATAAACTCAAACGAAAATTCTTCGTCCCGCATCCCGAGCAATTCGTCGATAGTAGCGTTAATCAGCTTTTTCTCATTGTATACGGGAATAATTATTGATATCAACATAATTATAAAACCTTTGACCCTTGGTTTTTATCATAAAGCAGCTGCGACCCTACCATAACGTAACAGAAGACCGGACATACATATTTTAATCAGAGCTGTAGTTATACCAGTAATCCTCGTTATATGACAATCTGACAACGAGCGTGTCATCAATAACAGCAAACGCTTCGTCGGAGGGCCATTCTTTCAAATTTCTAACAACATCTTCGTTGCTTAGCCTCAACATTTCTTCCGTATCCACATGCTGAAGATCCAGGCCGCAATAATTGACAAGGTAAAAATACGCATGTGTGTTATCAAACAGCAAATCTCCGCCTTGAGCTAATAATCTGTAATATCCGTAAAAATCACTTTTCTCTTTTTCCATCACATTATCCGGATTGATTATTGGATATTTTTTGTCCGATCCCTCGCCGATAAATACAATTTTTTGAAGATCATATCCGTTTTCATACTTATGTATTTCCGCCATCAGTTCAGAGGCTTTATTCATAGAGATCATTGAAATACGATGGAGTGTAAAATATCCGAAATTCGCCATGATCGAATAGTTAAAGACGATCATCACCATAAATATGCCGAAGAGATTCTTTAAATGGATATTGAAATAGCGTTCAATAAGCAAAATACTCAGCAAAATAAACATAGACGTACTCATCAGCATTCTTGAAGATACGCTCACCTTGTCGCTGATCACACTAAAAATAACGATGCAGGGGTAAGATGCGATCAAAGCGCCTATGACAGTCAGTAATTTTACAGGAGATTTATAAATTTTACTCTTGACGATCGATATAATTACAGATACCGCAAAAGATAAAATGAGGACAATATTGCCGATGACATAGAACGTCAAATTTGCTTTTGAAAGATTTGATTCGGTTATGAAATTAAGCAGTTCGTTGAAAGAATCCTTAAACCCGGTAATAAGAGAATCAAAATCAAATCCAACAGAAGAGACTCCGAGATAATCGTTACGGTCTGCTCCTGTTATCTTTTTAATTACAATCCATATCACATAATAAACGATCAACGACCCGACGAATATCAACGCTTGCTTTGCAATATATTGCCATGCTTTCTTTGTCGTCACTTCAGAGGTTAAAACAGTATATACATAGTATACTATCGTCAATACTATCGCGAATGAGTAAAACGCTTGATAAATCGCGCAGGATAAACATAATAGCAGTGCAGATATTATTAATCTTGACGGTTTTTTCTCGCCGAAACGAGAAATATATACCGCTGCCGCCGTAAGCAGCAAAGCCAAAACATATGCATCAGATGTAAAACCGTAATAGAAAATAGACGTAATGCTGGGATAAGCAACAAGGATCGCACCGAACAGAAATACTATGAATCGATTTTTTATATCAAAGAGAAGGACAATAAAAACAGCGGCTACGGAAATATAAATAACGGACAACAACCCTGTCAACCACGGCAAATCAAAATTCGAACTTATTGCCGCCGGTATCGCTAAAAACCAACGACCTGATTGTATTATATCCTGTTTTGCATACAGATTATATAATGAATCGTTATTCGGCAAATAATTAACAAATTTATACAGATGGACAATGATGCCTGTTAAAAATGTTGAAATAAAAGCAAACCTGACATTCGATTTTTTAAATATCTCAGGAAATCTTATGTTAGAAAACATTGTTTTTCGTTCCATTTTCATCTCCGATTACCATTATATTTACAATATCCTATTAATAATAATATCATATATAGCATACTAATTCAAGCGATATAATTGTTTTTTCATAAAAAGCGGCTCTGCGCGAAAGCGCAGGGCCGCTTTTTATGAGTTGTTTTTGAAAAATGATTCAGCTGTTCGGTCCGAGTACGACGCCCCAACCGCCGACGTAGTAACGTCTGATGAGCGTTGCGTCCTTGAGGTTTACAACGCCGTTGCAGTCGACGTCAGC
>JAFXNX010000122.1 GCA_017529175.1 Clostridia bacterium | reverse complement strand
GGGGGAGAGGAGTGCATTCCTGATCGATTCATAGTACAGCCCCCACGGCGCGGTGGAGATATCTCTTCCGTGGATTTGCGAATAATATGCGGAGTAATCGTACATATCCCCGCTTCCCGTGATCGTAAGAGTTCCCGACGCCTCGTCGAATTGCCACGTCAGGCCGTCGCCGCAGACGCCGTACGTCGCCTCCGCGGAAACGAAGAGCGAAAGAGCGCTTGTCAGCAGAGCGGTTATAAGAAGGATAATTACGGTCTTTTTCATTGAATCCACCTCCGATGTAAAAAATACCGCTTGTTTCTGTGTATATTGTACCATTAATTAATAATCATAGGTGGAAATTTAGTGATTATTTACAAGCGGTTTGCGATTGTTTACCAATCAAAAATAATATGTACATAAAAGGGGGAGCTTTTCGCTCCCCTTTTGGCGGTAATATTACGGGTTTTTATCCCGCGATCAGAACTTTAAGTGAGCTGATAGATTTTATGCTGATCGAAAAATCGTCTTCTATGACTATGGTGTTATAATAGTCGATCTCGCTTTGCGCCACCGTGCCGGCGATATACGCTTTGAGAACGGAAATATCTTTCATATTCACAACGCCGTCGCCGTCAACGTCGCCGCGCACGGGACCGAAGACCGGGACTTCTTCCATTATCTCTCCGCATATCGTGCAGACGAAGACTTCGACCCCTCGGTCCATAACGACAGTTCCTTCGCTCTTTACGTGCTCGTGTTCAGGCACAGGGTCATCCCAGATGATCTGAAAGATCCACGAAGGGTGCGCGACTTTTACGTCTTCTCTTTGAGAGAGCAGCTCGCAGGCGTCAACGACCGCCTCTTTGCTGTGCGTGTTCAGAAAGATCGCAAGATCGCGTGTAAAGTTACTGCTGTCGGGGTCGGAAATGATATAGTTAGTGATGTGGTCGATATCAAGCTCGGGGAAATAATCCTTCGTGACCTCGACTGCTGCGTTGCTGTATTCTTTTTTCAGAGTGACCATAACGACGTTGTCTTCAAAATCATCGTTGACGTCATACATCCTCTCTCCCGATACGATTATGCCGAGCGGAAAAACGGAAAATACGAGGATCAGCGTCAGGATCAATGCGGCTGTTTTTTTCATTGTTTTATCCTCCTGAATGATGATAAGTGGTCCGGCGTTATATGCGTGCTTTTATGATTCGAGAATAACCATTTTCCAATCGATCGAAACAGAATCTGCGGCTGCGTATCTTGTGCGGTCCAGACCGATGAAGTTCAAGTAATTTTTCACGTCACACGTTCTCGTCTCGCCCGGGTGCCATTCGTCGTAACAAGTTATCTTGAGATCAGTCCCGATGAGTTCAAGATCCGCTTTATCGAAAGGCAGGTGATCGTATACGATGAGCAGTATATTGTTGTCAAAATAATTTCTGTCATACTCCGGTACCGCATAGTAAAAACTATTGACTCTGGTACCGTCAGATAAAGTTCTGCCGCTGTATTTTGAGTACGAATATGATGTCAGCGCTTTTTTGTGTGTAAGATACTCTTCGTAACTTTTAACGACGATGCAGTATCCTCCGCTGACTGAAAAGACGTAATCCTCGGCAATATCATTTGCTATTTTGATATACGAATTACAAACCGACGTCACTCCGTTTTCTCCGTCTTTGTAGACGGTTGCGAGGTCGTATCTGGTTTCGCCGGAGGCAAACTGAACGTTTGCCTGATCCATCGGATCTTTTAATTCTTCCGGCACCGCTTCTTCCGTTTCGGCGGGAACAGTATTCTCATCGTCCGGAGTATTCTGCGCCGTCGCCTCGGATCCTCCCTGCTTTGATGTTTCGGCCTTCTCCGCCTTGACAGATGAAGCTATGACGTCTGTTTCTATATTGAGAATACTCTCGTCTGTTCTCGCTTCGGAGTCGGCTTCTTCCTCGTAGGCAATCTCCTGTTCGTAATTTGTATCCGCCTCTTCGCTCTCCGGAGTTTGCGCTTTGCTGTCCGGCGAGCTTTCGCTGTCGAACGTTATTACCGGAAGAGGTTGGACCTCGTACGGATCATTGTACGGAGATGAGGTCTGAACAAACGATTCCGGAACGGTAAACTTTGCGGCGACAGGACCTGTCATAAAGAATGCGCATACGGCTAGGGTGATGATCGCAAGGAAGACCGACACGATCTTTCCCGCCTTTTT
>JAFXNX010000121.1 GCA_017529175.1 Clostridia bacterium | reverse complement strand
CTAAGCGCACGAAGTAAGCTTTGGGGGTTCCGAGAAAGGCAATGATGGCGGGCATTTTGCCCGCCATTGATCGTTTGTTTGCGTTATCTGTTTGTGTCTGTTATGCTTACGTCGTCTTTTTGGCTTTTCCTTATCATTGCCGCTCTAACAAGTTTGTCTTCGCTCTGAGGGGAGAACTCTTTTCAAAGAGTTCTCCCCTCGCGGTTACGCCGCGTTTACTATCCTCACAACCCCGACGCTGGCGTCGTCGGGGCGCATCGCGTGCCGGATCGCCTCTTCCGCGACAGCTTTTGCAGCTTCGGGCAGCGCGTTGCCGAGACGCTTCGCGTCGGAGAGAAACTCCAGAAACGATGCGTCGTCGCCGTCAGGATATACACCGTCGGACATCATTATAACGCGGTCGCCGGACTTCAGAGAGAACGACGCGGACTTTGCAACGATACGGTCGAGGATCCCGAGAGGGGAAGCGTCGCATTCGATCTTGAAAAGTCTTCCGTCACGCTGGACGAACGACGGCGCAGCTCCGCACTTGTAAAACGTCGCCTCTCCGCTGTACGGATCGACCTTCAGAAGGTCTACCGTCGAGAAACATTCAAGGCGTCTCTCTTTCGTGAAGTTGTTCAGCATCTCGAGCGCGACCGGAACGTCCGAGCCCGCGCCGAGCATCCGCTCGAGAAAGAGCGCCGCGGCGCCGGCGGTCAGCGACGCCTCGCCTCCGCTTCCCATTCCGTCGCAGATGACCATGTAAAACGAGTCGTCCGCGCCGGAGAACGAGCATATTCGGTCGCCGTTCGCTTCGCGCGAGCCGCTCTTACTGTATTCGCCGTGATGGACGCCGTATCGCCTTCTGCTCTCGGCGAACATATTGAGTTTGTCGTATTCGCATGACATCTCCGGCTCCGTCACGGGACACCCGAGCGCTTCCTCGGCGATCCTTCGAAGGTCTTCTGCTCCGCAGCAAAGACCTGAGGCGTGAAGCCCCCTGACGCATATTTCATAGCGGCGCTTTCCGTAGACGCTGACAGTTTCGTAAGTAATACCCTCCTCTTTTAATTTTTCGGAAAGCGCCGCGCTCGCTTCTTCACTGCGGCAAAAATCCTCTCCCGCTCTTTCGACACATTCTTCGATCAGCTTTGAAATATCGGAATAGCTCGACGCGAATGAGGCGCACTTGTCCTCTTTTATACACGAGAGAAGAAGGCGTTTGTATTCCGCGTTTATACGGGCGATGATCGCGTCGACGTCGGGACATCCTCTTACCATGCTTTGAGGAAGGCACGATATGTCGACGCGCCCCGCTTCTGCAAGTTTGTCCGCCGACGAATCGATGACGCCGTCGGCGCCAAAGTTTTCGCGCTCGCGGCAAATGCTCCTCTTTGAGCACTCGTCGCAGTAAACCGAGAACGAAAGATCGCAGATCGCGCGCGTCTCCCGCCGCGACGGACGGCGCAGTTTTTCAGAAACGCTCTCGAACAGTTTTGACGTCTTATCGAGCGCGGAGGAAAGGAGCATCAGTCTGTCGCCGACGGTGGAGCGGCGGCACATCGGCGCGGCGCGAGCTTCCGCCGTATCGGGTTTCAGCGCTGATATTATTCCGAACTTCGCGGCGGGATAAAAGAGCGCCGCGGAAAGAAGTATCTCGGGAAACGATCTTGATATCGCGCCTATCCCCTCGGAGAAGAGCGCAAGACTCGATGAGAGCGACGCCGCGGTGACCGCGGCGATCCCCGGAGAATACGCGCCGATGGCGCCGGCGCAAAGGGCCGCCGTCGGGAAGATCGCAAACTGCTCCGCGCCGAGCGCGAAGCCCGCGAATATAGAGATCAGTACGCCGTCTCTTATGCCGAGCGTGTAGCCGGATATCAGCGATATGATGATCGAGACGATAAGGGTTACCTTCATCCCGCCGATCTCAAAGCCCTTAATCGACAGCGCGAGCGCAAAGAGCGCCGCCCCCGCTCCCGCTCTGCGCAAGGCAGGCGGCGCCGACCCGTCGGTGAGAGCGGAGTAAGCGTAGCACAGCAGAGGCGTCAGCGTGACGCCGAGCGCGCAGCCGAAGACGTCGTACCAGACGTTGCCCGAGGAGAGGATCGCGGCAAATCCGATCATCAGCGCGGCGGCGAGCGACGTAAATACCTTAAGTGAGGTCGACGTGTTGAACGACGAATTGAGTTTAATAAATTTAAGGTTGCTGCCGAGAAAAGGAATGTCGGCGCTGCGTCCGGCGATAAGATCGCGCGAGGCGCCGAGAGGTTTTGCCGCGGCGGCGCCGAGCGCTCCCGCCGACAGTCTGAACGCGAAAACGCCGACTGTGACGAATATGAACGGCACGGCAGACGCGCCGAGGGACGGCGCCGAGATAAGCATTCCTGCAGCCACCGACAGCGCCGATACGAACGACGGCGCGGCGCAAAGCAGAGCGGGACCTATCGGAAGCGCCCCGAGCGCCGGAGAGGCGCACGAAACGAGCGCGGAGAATAAGGTCAGCGCAAGAGGCGGAGCGAGCGCTCTTGCCGACGAGAGAATCTTTGACGTGCGGCAGGCGTCCTTATCCTTTTCTTTTGTCCTTCCGCCTTTTCCGACGAAGCCTTTTACCGCCTCCGTAAAGCTTTGATGTCCGATCAGCTTTTTATCCATAGCGATCATCCTTTCATAACGTGTCTTGACTGCAACGCCTATTCTACTATCGTTATGAAAAGAGACGGGTCGATATGCGGGAGTAAAAAGTTTGAAGTTTATGACGGCACGGCTCGGCGCCGTGCGCAATTTCGGGAACAAAAAAATTTCCCCCGCGTTTCCCGTCGCAGAACTTCGGGAAATACGAAGGAAAAGTGCTATTTGCGATGAAAAACGTGAGCGTCAAGACTAAATACGTTCGCAATGGCGCCCGACAGATCAGAACGCGGATATAGGTATATCGGGGTCTTCGTTCGTCTTTTCTATCGAAAGGATCCTGACGTAGTAGCTCACCTTGTCGTTCACTTTGATAAGAACGCGGTCTCCCGTTCTCTTGCCCATCAGAGCGACCCCGAGCGGGCTCTCCTTTGAAATGTTGTCGGAGAGAACGTCGTTGCGAAGCGTCGTCACAAGGCGGATCGTGCGCTCCTCCCCGTCGTCCTCGTAATAGATCGTGACCCTGTCGAAAAGTCCCACCTGATCGGCGTCCGACGAATCCTCGATGATAACGGCGGTGCGTATCATGCTTTCAAGATACTCTATCCTGCTGTTGTTGCGTCCGAACTCGCGGCGCGCGCTCCTGTACTCGTCGTTCTCGCTCAGGTCGCCGAGCTCTCTCGCCGCCCTTATGTTCTCGCGAAGAGAGGCGTTTCTCGCCTTTCTCTCGTCGATCTCATCCTGCATTTTCTTTATATCCATTTTGGTAAGTTCGTCGTGCATATCATACCTCCTTAAGCCGGTTTATAGATTCTACCACAATCCATCCGTAAAATCAAGTGCCGATAATAAACGGTGTTCAGGATGAATATATTGAAATAATCTTCAAAATGTGGTACAATTATATAACAACGACGGAAAAGGAGTCAGACCGTGGCAAATTTTACGAAAAAGGCTATAAAGGACGCGTTCGGGGAACTGCTCGGCGAAAAACCGCTGAACAAAATCACCGTCAAGGACATCGTTGAAAGGTGCGGCATAAACCGCAATTCGTTCTACTATCATTTTCAGGATATCCCCGGTCTTATCGAAGAGATAGTGACCGAGGAGGCGGATAAGATCATCGCTGAATATCACACGATAGATTCCATCGAGATGGGGATAAAGGCGGCAATGGATTTCGTCGGGTACAACCGTCGCGAGATCCTTCATATATATAACTCCGCAAACAGAGACATTTTCGAACACTATCTCTGGAAGGTCTGCGACTATATAGTGAGCGCATATTTTGATGCGCTTTCAAACGAAGGGCTCGCCGTGTCGGAGGAAGACCGCAAGCCGATAATGAAGTTTTACCGTTCCGTATGCTTCGGTCTCGCCATGGATCACCTTCGCACAGGTATGCGCGAGGGCGGAGACGATATTTTCCGCATAGCGAGCATACAGAAGGAACATATCGAAGAGATGATAAAGAATTCGGAGAAAAAACAGTAAAAATTCAGACATTTCATCCGCAATGTCCGAAATTCAGTCAAACAGCGCGCCGTGTCCGTTTTTGGGACACGGCGTATTTTATGTCCGTTGAACAGATCACTGATGCGGAATATACTTTACAACAGCAAAATGAAAAGAGGGACGGAAATGAAAATGCGTTCAACGGCGCCGATGCTCACGGCAAAGACCGGATACGTCGCGTTGTCTCTTGTAATGACAGCTCTGGGGATAGCGTTCATCGCGCTTTACGAAAACGCGGCAGTGTATCTTGTGAGGATACTCGGAGTCGCGACTGTCCTGTTCGGAGCAGTGAAGATCGTAGGGTATCTTTCAAAAGACCTTTACCGCCTGGCGTTCCAGTTCGACCTTGAGTTCGGGATATTGCTCGTTGTCGTCGGCGCCGCGCTGATAATTCATCCGGCGCTCTCGCTCGACGCGCTTTCTTTTGCGCTCGGCGCGCTGATACTGGCAGACGGTCTTTTCAGATCGCGCATAGCCCTTGAAGCAAAAAGATTCGGCATCGCGAGCTGGTGGCTCGTTATGGCGCTCGGGGTCGCATCAGGAGCCGCGGGGGCGGCGCTGATAATAAGTCCCGAAACTGCACTGCCCGTATTGACGGGCGCGTCGCTGATCGCGGAGGGAGCGCTCAACGCGGCGCTCGCTTTCGGGACTGTCAAGATCATTAAAGGACAGTACCCCGACATTATTGATCCCGATTATACGGAAAAGGAGGATGACGAGCGATGAAATTCGGAAAGGCGGTAGTAAAGGCGAGAGTGCCGATACTGATCGCCGCAGTACTGCTTCTCATACCGTCGGTCCTGGGCATGATATCGACAAGGATAAATTACGATATGCTGACTTATCTGCCGAAGGACATGGAGACGGTCAAAGGTCAGGATATACTGATGGAGGACTTCGGCAAAGGAGCCTTCTCGCTCATCGTTATTGAGGATATGCCCGAGCGGGACGTCGTCGCTCTTGAAGAAAAAATCAGAGAGACAGATCACGTCGACTCCGTGCTCTGGTACGACACGATAGCAGATATATCGATCCCGATGGAGATACTTCCGGACGAAGTCTTCCGCGAGTTTAACACCGAAAACTCGACTATGCTCGCGGTATTCTTCGATTCGTCCACGTCTGATGAGGCAACGATCGGAGCTATAAAGGAGATCAGAAAAATAACCGGGCGGCAGTGCTTCGTGTCCGGAATGTCGGCGCTTGTCACGGACCTCAAAGACCTGTGCGAAAGAGAAGAGCCGATATACGTTGCGATCGCGGTAGTCCTCGCGCTTGCCGCAATGCTCATCTTCCTTGACAACTTCCTAACGCCGTTCGTCTTTCTCACT
>JAFXNX010000120.1 GCA_017529175.1 Clostridia bacterium | reverse complement strand
TGTTTCGGTTGTTACCTCGCCCTCGAATCCGGGAAGCAAAAGCGCTTCGGTCATTACGCGGGGATCGGTCTCCGCCGCGGCGTAACCGAACTCCTCGACGACTCCGGCAAGATCATCCTCAAGGCGCGAGCGGAGAGTTTTGCTCTCCCTTACGACGTCGAGAAACTGTTTCATCAACTCGTCGCACTTGTTCTTGAGAAGCTTGTGACCGCGTCTTGCAGTATTCAGTTTGTTTTTGAGCTTTTTCAGCTCCATCCTCGTGGGATTGACTCTTATTTCAGCCATTAAAAGTCACTCCTTTCGGAGAACTCAGTCCTCCGGCCAGTACTTGTTGAGCAGATCTCTGTTTATCCTCTTCATTTCACTTCTCGGCAGAAGCTTTAGAAGTTCCCACCCGAGATCGAGCGTTTCCTCGACCGATCTGTTCTCATAAAAGCCCTGATTGATATATCTCTTTTCAAACTCGTCGGCAAACGACGCGTAAAGTCTGTCAAGCGGTGTGAGCGCCGCTTCGCCGAGAACGACCATCAGTTCCTTCGCGTCGCGGCCTCTCGCGTAGCACGCGATAAGCTGGTTCATCGTTTCCGCATGGTCTTCGCGAGTCCTTCCTTTGCCGATACCCTTGTCCTTGAGCCTCGACAGGGATGGAAGGACGTCGACGGGAGGCATATAGCCCTTTCTGTGCATCTCGCGCGACAGGATTATCTGTCCTTCGGTGATGTATCCGGTAAGGTCGGGGATCGGGTGCGTCTTGTCGTCTTCGGGCATCGTCAGGATCGGTATCATCGTGATAGAACCTGTTGAACCCATCTTGCGCCCCGCGCGTTCGTACATCGTCGCAAGGTCGGTATAAAGATATCCGGGGTATCCGCGCCGCCCGGGGACCTCTTTCCTTGCTGCGGAAACTTCGCGGAGCGCTTCCGCGTAGTTTGTGATATCGGTGATGATGACGAGAACGTGCATATTCTTTTCAAAAGCCAGGTACTCGGCCGCGGTGAGCGCCATTCTCGGCGTTGAAATCCTTTCGATGGCGGGGTCGGACGCGAGGTTGATGAACAGAACGGTCCTGTCGATAGCGCCCGTCCGTTTGAAATCGCTTATAAAGAAGTCCGCTTCCTCGAACGTGATACCGACGGCGGCGAAAACGACCGCGAATTCCGTTTTGTTCTCGCCTTCGCTGCGAACGGTCGCCTGACGGGCGATCTGCGCCGCGAGATTCGCGTGCGGAAGACCCGAACCCGAGAAGATCGGGAGTTTCTGCCCGCGGACGAGGGTGTTAAGACCGTCGATAGTAGAAACGCCGGTCTGAATAAACTCGTTAGGATAGTCCCTTGCGGCGGGATTGATAGGGGTGCCGTTGATGTCGAGCGACGCGGTCGGAATGAGCTTCGGTCCTCCGTCAATGGGTTTGCCCATACCGGAGAAAACACGCCCGAGCATATCGTCCGAAACGGGAAGCTCGACTCCGTGCCCTGAAAAGCGGACCTTGGAGCGCGCAAGATTGAGCCCCGCAGACGCCTCGAAAAGCTGAACGAGAACGTTCGACCCGTTCACCTCGAGGACGCGGCATCTTCTGACTTCTCCGTTTTCGAGTTCGATCTCACCGAGTTCGTCGTATTTGACTCCGTCGACCTTGCGCACCAGCATAAGAGGGCCGGCGATCTCTTCAATAGTTCTGTATTCTCTTATCATTGATCCGTACCCCTTTCTTATGCTTTGCCCGGAGTGATATCC
>JAFXNX010000119.1 GCA_017529175.1 Clostridia bacterium | reverse complement strand
CTTTTTGTCGGCACTCCGTGCAGGGCGGCGGCGGTAAAAAGCTTTATCGGAGAGAGCGATCTTCTCTTCACCGCCGATATAATATGTCACGGCGTTCCCACGTCAAAGCTCTATGAAAAGTATCTGTCCGAATACCATAGAGGACGCGCCGTAAGCGTTTCCTTCCGTGACAAATCGCTCGGATGGCAGGAATACTCCATGAGAGTGGACACGGACGAAAAAACATATAGATCGTCGCGGTACAAGGATTCATATTTGAGACTTTTCAGCAGCAGCGCACCCCTTCGAGGATCTTGTTACGACTGCCGCTTCAAAGGAAGCGCTTACGCTTCCGATATGACGATAGGCGACTATTGGGGCATATCCTCTTGTATCCCTTCGATGAACGACGACCGCGGCACTTCCGTCGTTATAATAAGAACTGACCGCGGTGAGAAAATGTTCGACGGAATATCGGACGCGCTCGTATATAAAAAGTCGACTCTTGAGGACGCGGAAAGGACCAACGTCTCGCTGAACGTTTCAGCAAAGATGCCCGCATCCCGCGATAAACTGATCGAAATGATAGAGCGCGACGAGGCTTACGAGACGATAGCGTCGAACTTCGGACGCCCGGCGTCCGCAAAAGTCATAATATCCGAGCGCGTCAAGCGACGCGTAAAAAAGGTCCTCGGAAAGATCAAAAGATAATAACACTTTAAGGAGATATAACCGTATGAAAGTAACCGCACTTCTCGGCGAACGCTTTAAGGACGCGCCGTCCGACTGCACCATTGAGAGCCACAAGCTGATGGTCAGAGGGGGATATATGAAAAACGTGGCGAGCGGTATCTACTCGCTCTACGCCCCCGCAAAAAGGATCGCCAAGAAGATAGAGAATATAATAAGAGAAGAGATGGACCGCATCGACGCGCAAGAGGTCATGTTCCCTGTCGTTATGCCCGCCTCTTTATGGGAGGAATCGGGAAGGTACACGAGCATCGGTTCCGAGATGGCGCGCTTCACCGACCGCGGCGGCAACCGTCTCGTCCTCGGTATGACTCACGAGGAAGCGGCGGTGCATCTTGCGCGCAACACCGCGTCGTCTTACACGCAGTATCCGTTCACGATTTATCAGATCCAGACGAAGTTCCGCGACGAGCCCCGCGCCCGCGGCGGACTTATCAGAGTGCGCGAGTTCACGATGAAGGACGCGTACTCGTTCCACACGTCGCAAGAGGACCTCGAAAAATGCTACGCAAGGTTCTACGAGGCGTACGAGCGCATTTACAAGAGAGCGGGAGCTAAAAATATCGTAGCGGTAAAATCCGACTCCGGTATGATGGGCGGCTCCGTATCTCACGAGTTTATGCTCCTGACCGACATCGGAGAGGACACGCTCGCGATCTGCCCCGAATGCGGCTACAGCGCGAATATGGAAGTCGCGTCGTGCGACATCGAGAACGAGGCGGGAGAGATCGAAGAGCTTCGCAAGATCTCCACACCCGGCGTCAAAACGATCGACGACCTCACGTCATTTCTAAAGATCGATCCGAATCGTCTTTGCAAAGCGGTCGTATATCAGAGAAACCGCGACGACAGCTACATCATCGTATTTATCAGAGGCGACCTTGAAGTCAACGAGACGAAGCTTCGCAACTATCTCGGCGAAGAAGTTCATCCCGCAGCCGTTATAACTGAAGAGAGCGGTATCGTCGCGGGCTTTATCGGATCCATAGGACTTAAGGAAGGGATCACGACGGTCTACGACAAATCGCTCGAAGGGATCAATTCTCTCGTTTGCGGAGCGAACGAGACAGACTTCCACTATACTGGATTGAATATCGCGCGCGACGTCGGAAAGGTCGACTGCGTCGACGTTGCGAAGATCTATGACGGCGCAGTCTGCCCCGTCTGCGGCAAGCGCTCGATAACGATAAAGCGCGGCATTGAAGTCGGCAACATATTCCAACTCGGCACGAAGTACACAAAGGCGATGAATATGACGTACCTCGACCGCGACGGAGAGGCAAAATACCCGATCATGGGCTGCTACGGCATCGGCGTCGGCAGACTTATGGCGTCTGTTTGCGAAGAGAGCTGCGACAAGTTCGGACCGATCTGGCCGATCTCCATCGCTCCGTGGCAGGTTGAAATATGCAATCTACGCTCGACGGACGAAGCGGTGAGCAAGGTAGCTTGCGATCTTTACGACGCGCTGCAGTCGTCCGGAGTCGAAGTGCTCTATGACGACCGCGACATAAGACCCGGCTCTATGTTCGCTGACGCTGACCTGTTCGGAATTCCGGTACGCGTCGTCGTCAGCCCTAAGAACTGCGACGCGGGAGTCGTCGAGGTCTCGACAAGAGACAAGGCGATAAAGACCGAGTTCAAGATCGAGTCCGCGGCAGAAGAGATAAAAGAGCTCGTTGCAAAACTACTTGCGGAATACAATATATAATAACAAGGAAAACGGAGCGCTCGGTATCGGGCGCTCTGATAATAAAGGCAGTTAACAGACTATGATAAAAAACGAACTTCCGAAAACGGACCTGACGCTTCGCGATTTCCATTACGATTTACCCGAAGAGCTTATCGCGCAAACTCCCCTCGAGCGCCGCGACGCATCGCGCCTTATGGTGATAGACCGCGCGAGCGGAGAAATATCTCACAGGCATTTTTACGATATCGTCGACTGTCTCATGCCGGGCGACACGCTCGTCATCAACGACACGAGAGTCATTCCCGCAAGGATAATCGGGCACCGCCGCCACAGGTACGAGAACGGCGCGCTCGTCGAAACAGGCAGTACCGCTCCCGTCGAACTGCTCCTCTTAAAGCAGCTTGAAAACGACGTATGGGAAGCGCTCGCCGGTCCCGGAAAGCGCGCAAAGCGCGGCGACGTCATCATGTTCGGCGACGGATCGCTGACGGCGAGGGTGACTGACGTCCTCGACGAAGGCGGGATAAGAAAAGTGAAATTCGCGCCCGACAAAGATAAATTCGACAGCGTTTACTCGGCGCTCCACGCGCTCGGAACGATGCCGCTTCCCCCATACATAAAAGAAAAGCTCGAGGACGGCGAAAGATATCAAACCGTTTACTCGAGATGTGAGGGTTCCTCAGCCGCTCCCACCGCGGGACTCCATTTCACAAACGAACTGCTCGACAGGATCAAAGAGGCGGGCGTCGCCGTCGTTCCGGTCCTGCTCCACGTCGGGCTCGGCACTTTCCGTCCGGTTAAAGAGGAGCACATCGAAGACCACGAGATGCACGCGGAATACATCGAAGTCACCGAAGAAGCTGCGGACGTTATCAACCGCCGCCGCGCCGCGGGGGGAAGGATCATCGCCGTCGGAACGACTTCTTGCCGGACTCTTGAAAGCGCGTCGGGCGAGGACGGCAAAGTCCGTCCGGTAAAGGGCGACACGGGAATATTCATCTATCCCGGCTACCGCTTCAAAGCGACGGACGCGCTGATAACGAACTTTCATCTTCCCGAGAGCACGCTTCTTATGCTCGTATCCGCTTTTTACTCAAGAGAAAAAATGCTTGAAGCGTATAAGACTGCAGTCGAGGAAAAATACAGATTTTTCTCCTTCGGAGATGCAATGCTCATCGTATAATTCTTTGCAATACGTCGATACTCCATAACAAATATTCGGAGGATGAGTATGGAAGCCGATCTTGAAACAGTATATGCCGAAAGATGTAAAGCCTACGGCGAAGAACATCCGAAGACTCTTTGCGCTCTTCGCGACCTTGCCGTAACGTACAGCGAGCTCGGAGATCACAAAACGGCGCTGGAACTTTACGAGAAGGTCTATTCTCTGCGGCGCAAAGTGCTCGGGGCAGAACATCCGGACACGCTCTCGTCGCTGAGTGATCTTGCGTCGGCGTACAGAGAACTGAACAGTTATAATAAAACTCTGGAACTTGAAAAAGAGTTATACGCTCTAAGATCAAAGGTCCTCGGAGAAGATCATCTTCAAACTCTGGTGACGCTTCACAACCTCGCCTCCGCATACGGCAGTCTCGGCGATCACAAAACGGCGCTGGAGCTGCAGGAAAAAGCGCACGCGCTTTTCATAAAAGTTCTCGGAGAAGAACACCCCGGAACGCTCACGGCTCAAAATAACGTGGCATATTATTACGGTAAGCTCGGAAACTACGACAAGGCGTTGAGCATACACAAGAAAGTCTATGAAGCGCGCTGTAAAACGATAGGAGAGGAACACTTCGATACAGTCTCGTCCCTCGAAAACATAGCGTCTGTTTACGCAAAAGCGGGGAAACCCGATGAAGCGCTCGCTCTGTACGAAAAAGTGTTACGCATTCAGTGCAGAATATTCGGCAAAGAAAGCAGAAAAACAAAGAAGACGAAGCGGACGGTCGAAAAACTGAAGAGCGATCTCGGAGCAGAATAACAGCGCGACGGTTTAAAGTATCATTTTAATATAATATATATAAGGCGGGGATTGCCCCCGCCTCTTTCTTTCCGAATATCAACGATCGCTTGAATTTGATACAATGAATTGATAATTGTTTTTTGAAAAACCAATGATATAATTAAGTTACACCGGTGAAAAAACTATGGGAGGTGCAGTTATGCAGCTTGATTTGGGACAAAAAATAAGAGAACTCCGTCATCGCGACGGACGCACGCAGGAAGCTCTTGCGGAAGCTTTGGGAGTAACTTCGCAGGCGGTCTCGCGCTGGGAAGCAAACGGCGGGTACCCGGATATGGAAATGATACCGTCGATCGCGAACTATTTCGGCGTGGCGATAGACGAGTTGTTCGGATACAAGAACGGCCGCGAAGAAAAAATAGACGCGATAATAGAAAAGGTAGACAGTTACGGTATACAGGCGAGAGGTGATGACATGTGGGTGGATGAGTGCGTCGCGATCCTGCGCGACGGTCTCACGGAGTTCCCCGGAAACGAAAGACTACTGATAGCGCTCGCCGAAACTCTCTCGGAAGCCGGTTGGAGACGGCACGGCGAGCGGATCTACTACGATGAAGAGGGATTTCAGCGTCACGATCACGACCTTCACCGTGAAAACCCGTTCTGGAACGAATCGATAAAGATTTGCGAACAGCTCGCCGCATCCAAGACCGACAACGCGATATTCATACGCGCGGTCACGACCCTCGTTTTGCTGTACAGAAATATCGGCGAGTACGAAAAGGCGCGCGCTTTCGCGCAAAAAATGCCGGAGCTCAAATACTGCCGCGAGCTGCAGCTTACGGCGGCGTCTGACGGAAAAGAAGAAGCGAAGTATATCGGAGAATTTCTCCTTAAGGCGGCGCGCAAATTCTCCGATCAGCTGATCTGCGGACTTATCGCGAACAGTCACAATTTTGAAGGCGATCTGCCGATCGAAAAGATAAAAGGAATCATCTCTCTGTTCACGCTGATCTGCGACGACGGAAACTTCGGAATACTGAACGGCGAGCTGATATCACTGAATCTTTATCTTTCGAGACTCCAGTGGGAGCGCGGTTATCACGACGACGCGTTCAGGTCGCTCGATGCGGCGCTTCATCATGCAAGAGAGCTTGAAAAGGTAGTTTCAAAGTCCGAGCACCGCTACACCGCGCCTCTTGTCGCCTTTGTCAAAGAAGAGTTCGAGACGCCGGTGGAAGCTCCTCCCGGATTCATATCGGCGCAGATACCGGACGACTGGCCCGCATGGTGCTATCCCGATTACAGCAAAGTCGAATGCGAGATCAAAGCCGACCCGCGCTGGGCCAAGTGGGTAAAACGGACGCAGGGATAACGAGGACGAAAACAAAAGGAAGACGGTCGAGCGACCGTCTTCCTTTTGTTTTCAGATGATTTTTAAATAATAATTTCATACTCATCAGGATTAGGATTTGTATACGTCGAGGTCACGATTACGTCCTTTGCGTCGAACGAGACGACTTCGATCTCAAGGCGCTCATAGCGTTCAGCGCCATTCATTTCTTTGTTTTCCATGATCGTTTATCCCTTTCGATTTATTAATGGAAGTACTCGTTCGCAGCCTGGTTGTACCAGTACGTCGCTACCGCGAGGTTGTAGTTCGCGGAACCCGGCGCATATTTTCCCATGATCGCCTTTACGAAGTCGAGCGCGGAGTAGTAATAAGTCGTATTGCCTACCGTGAATTCCTGATACTCGTCGAGCTCGGCAGCCGCGATATTCGGCTTGTCGATATAGTACATATTGCCTTTCTGTCCGGTGAACTGGTCCCTGAAATTCTGGAATCTGCCGTTGCTCCAGACCGTATAGTAATGACGGAGAGTACACTCGGAAAGGAAGATAAGGCTTGACGTGTAATAGTTGACGCCCGGTGCTTCTTCGACTACCGTCATATCAGCGGTCTTCCCTGCGTTTGCGGCGCATGATGATATTGCAGTTGTGACGTCGCTCACGTCTATCGCCGACATCGTATAATCGACGCCTTCGTTTGCAAGGACGACTTCGGTACGTCCGAACGCCGTCTGCGCCTTTGCGCCGTAGTCGAGCATCGTTTTCGCAAGTCTTACAAGCTCCGGTGACGACGAAGGATTATTTATCGCCGAGAGCGCGTATTCGCGAATGCTGTAGTCGTGGCTTTCGCTATAAACAGTATCATCACCGTTTTTAACGGTTACCGTCGCTCTTACTTCCGAGGTCATTTCCGCTGCTGCTACATAGCAGGCGAACTTAAGATAATTTTCATTCTGACTGTCAATATACTGAGCGTAATTCGACGCGTTGATCGTTGTGATATTATAGGACGAAGGAGTCGAATACGGAGCATTTTCGGTATCCGCCCATGCGAACGAAACGGTGAGAGTTTTGCTTCCGCTTGCTATATCGGCAAGGGTTATACCCGCCGCGCGTACGTCTACAAAATAGTTTATACCGATACTTCCGTTAAGCGTGATCGATTGTCCCGCGAAGAACGGATGCTCGTCAAACTGCGCCGTGTAGACCGTGTTGCCGGTTACAGCGCCGACAGCAGGGCTCCATCCCTTGAACGAGTAGTAAATTCCACCGGACGTTGCCCTGGTCGGGGTCGCGCCGTCGTATAATGGGGTCGCGCCGGTGAAAAGACCTGTATCGGTTTCAAGCGTAGTGCCGTCCCAGTTCTTCCAAGTTATTGTATATGTAATTGTGAAACTTACGGTTGCTGTGGCTGATCCGACTGTAACGGAAGCTGTGTACGTTCCTACATCAGTCGGAGCTGAAGGGAGCGATTCAGTTCCCTGCTTATACGTGATTGCATAATCATCAGGGAATGCAATTGTGTCTGATTTCACAAGTGTCGCAGTCACAGGCAAGCCGTCATATACTTTATTTGAAGCGTTGATCGTAAGCGATTGTGAGGCAGTTCCGCAATTGCGGCTGCAGGTTGCGGTAATAATATTTTCACTCGCCGCGTACCGCCATATATGACCGCCCGGAATAACGGTATCGCTCAGATTAATCTGTGTATAAGCATCTTCGTCTGCATAGTAATTTCCGTCCTCGCCGATCCAATACTCAATATTACCGTCGGTCGTGCAGGTTTCAGCTACCGCGGAAACATGCGTCGTCTGCATATTTACTCTGAGCGTTGCCTCGCCGTTGGCATCCACACCTACAAAGTATGCAGCATTATCACTTGTAAAATTACGTGCTGATGAATTATCACGATAACCGCTTGTAAATGTAACAGGGCTTGCGTATGTCGGAGCGACCGCACATGTTACGCCGATTCGGGCTGTATCATCAATACTGCCGACTACGCTCATTTTCTGTCCGCTGCTGAAAAACATATTTTGTTCAACGTTGTCTGTTCCGACAGTGTTTCCGTAAACCTTTGGATTTCCTTTAACGTTGAAAGTCCCGCTTCCGTAAAGGGAAACGCCTGCAGCGCCGCCGGAAAGCGAATGATTTCCGGTGATCGTACCGCCCCAGATATGAACGGATCCGTGATGGCTGTCACCGTAAGTTGCACGGATACCGCCGCTGTTGCGGCAGATATTATTTGACATAGTACCGCCGTTCATATAGAAATGACCGCCGACAACATACGCACCTCCGCCATTGCCCGTATTAGTAGTTACACCATAGTCGTTACCGTCAATCAAACCGCCGTTTATGTTGGTCGTTCCATTATTATGACCGATACCGCCGCCGTTTCGTGAGTGATTATTGATAATTGAACCGCCGTTCATAGTGAAGCTTGCGCTCGCGTTGTACAAACCTACGCCGCCGCCGCAATACCTGAATTGTTTTGTCGCGGTCGAATTATTATTGTTTGTATTCTCGCTTATAACACCGTCATCCATTATAAAGCTGCCTACATGAACGAAAACACCGCCGCCCATACTGTTAACGCGGTTGAGTGTAATTGTGCCGCCATACATATGGAAAGTATTTTCCCATACAGCAACACCGCCGCCACCCTGATCCGCACTGCTTGATGTGGCTCTGTTAACGCTGATAATGCCGCCGTACATATTGAATGCTCCGCGTCTGAGCATTACGCCGCCGCCGCTTTGGCTTGCAACATTGTCCGTAATGGTTCCGCCGTACATATTAAATGTACCGCTGACATAAACACCGCCGCCGTAATTGTTATCACCGGAACCCTGACCGTTGCCTCCGGTAATTGTACCGCTGTTATCCGCTTTATCATAAAGATTTAAAGTATTATTGTCAAGGATAGTGATGATTCTTCCTGCTGTTGTTGTAATTGTGTGTCCGTCAAGGCACAAAGAAGTTGTGCCGTCCGGAACGATCCACTCGCCCGTAAGCGTAACGTCGTTTGCGAGGTAGTAGTTTCCTGCATCTGCAGGCAAGCTGTCGGTCTCCGTCCACGCCTGGAATGTGACGCCGTTGTGGATGTGTGGGGAATCCGCGAGTACCGCCGTCGGTAAGACGCTGACGGCAAGCACCAACGTGAGCAAAACACTCAAAAGCTTTTTTGTTCTCATTTGGGTTTTCCTCCTTATTTGGCATGGCAATCTTTCCCGCCGAAATTTACTAAATAAACCATATTTTGAATAGATATACTTGATTTTTTGTATATAATATATTATAGTAAATGCAAAGACATTTGTCAATCCTTTTTGACTCGGAGTTGACAGAATAGGGGGGAAGTGTCAATGCGTAGTACGGGTGAACACCGGAAAATTTTAATGAAAAACAACGAGGAAGCGCGCCTCGAAACAAGAAACTGCATCAAATCCGCTCTGATCGCGCTTTTGAAGCAGACTAAATATGAAGACATTCGTATGACGGACATAATCCGCAAGTCCGGCGTGTCGAGGATGGGCGTATACAACAATTATAAAACCAAAGACGAGATCATGCTCGATCTGTATCAGAGACCGCTTGAAGAGGTCTTTTTCACACTGAACGATTCGATATATTCGAACATTGAGTGGATATTCAAAACGGCGCATACGCACAAAACTGCGCTCAAGACGCTGATCGACGCCGGTCTTGCTCACACTTTTCTTGATATGATGAACGCGCGCTTTGAAAACGCTTCCAAATCGTTTTATATCCCTATTTGGAACGGGCTTCTCTATAACTGCGTGATCGAATGGGTCAAAAGCGGAACGGACGAGCCCGTGGAGAGCGCGGTCGCAAGAATGAAGGACGCGCTGAAGTTGTTCGCCGAAGCCGTAGAAACAGGCGAGACCAACCCGACTCAAAACGCAAAGATCAAATAGCAACAGAAAAGGAAGACGGTCGAGCGGCCGTCTTCCCTTTTGTCATCCGCGATATCATAACCTCACTCTCACTCCCGCGTCCGCTACGCGCTTGAGCGTAACTCTTTCGCGCTTTATCTGGCACGCGCGCTTGACGAGTATTCCGAGAGCGACGATATCCTCCGTTTCGGAAACGGGAGGGTGTTCTTTTTTTATCGCCTTTATCTCGTCGATGAATCCGCAGTCCTCGGCGTAGCGCCAGAATTCGCTCTCGTACCGGACTCCGTCGCGTCTCCAGGGCTTTGAGTAAAGATTGTAATGGATGAGGTCGGGGGACGTGACAGTGTCGATCTCGCCCGGCATCGCGTTCCACGAAGCGGGAAGATAGCGTATCCTTCCGCGGCAGATCGCGTTGATGTAGTCCTGGTCGGGCGCGACGGAGTCGAAGTGATAAGTCTTCAGAAGATTTAAAAAGTGCTCGTCGAACTTTTTATCGCGAAGCGCTTTCATATTCATAAGAAGCACGCCGGAGTTGACGTAATCGCCGCGTTTCATACCGACGACGTTCACCGTGTAATCCATAAGGCTGTCGTCATGCGCGATCGACAGATCGCGGCACGCGCCGATAAGATCGTCTTCGAGGTCAATATCGTATAAACGCCCGATATCTCCTTTTACGACTATGTCGGAGTCAACGTAAATTCCTTTGTCATATTCGGGAAACATCGCGGGGATGAAAAGGCGGAAATATATCGTCAGAGTGAAAATATCGTAGCGGAGCCTGTTCGACAGCCTGTCCGTTATCTCTTCGAGTCCGGCTTCCATCTCGACGAAATCAACTCTGAAATTCTCCTTTGCAAGAGATGAGATACGCGTCATATATTCTTCATTCATACCCTTGTGAAGAACAATAGCCCGATAACGTCTTCCGGGGTCGGAATTCTTTATTGCGGAATTGACAGCCGTCGCAAGGAACGGCGCGTAGTTGTCGTCAGCTGAGAAAAATACGGGGATATCACATTCGTTTTTTGTCATCGTTTCGGTCTCCTTGATTTGATTTTGCCTCATTATAACTCTGAAAAGCGGGAGAGTAAACCTACCCGTCGTTTTGCCGCGCTACGGCATGTGTTCGCTCCGGTAGAGTGAAAGACAGCTCACTCTACCG
>JAFXNX010000118.1 GCA_017529175.1 Clostridia bacterium | reverse complement strand
GTCCACATGCTGGTTACCATTTATTTGACCACTATTATACAAGTGAATAAAGTTTTTCTAACTGGACTCGCTTTGTGTCGATGGAAGAATGAACATAGGTGTTAAGGGTTATTGCAACACTTGCGTGTCCGAGAATCTCACTTAGTGATTTGATATCAACGCCTGCTTCTATGCAACGAGTGGCAAAGGTATGCCTTAACACGTGATAATTAACATCAGGTATACCAACAGAAGAAATTATTTTGTGATAACGGTAATCATACGTGCGGGGACTTACAAAACTGTTCGTTGTAGATACAACAAACGGAGATGATGAAGTTTTGTTTGAATTCTTGAGAGTGATTGTAAGATTGTTTGAAATCGGAATCTCTCTGATTGATGCTTTAGTTTTCGGGCTGTCAATTATCAAAACTGAAGAAGAACAGGCATCAGAGCTTTTGACCCTGGCAACAGTGTGATTCACCTTGATTGTACCTCTTTGATAATCAATGTCGCTCCATGTGAGAGCACATATTTCTCCGATGCGCAATCCGGTATAAAGTGAGATCAAAATACCAAGTTCTGTTGGATTATAAGGTTTAGACAAAGCCGTTTCAAGTTGTCTCTGATTTTCCAAAGATAACACTTCAATTTCCTGTTTTGCTATTGTCGGTTTGAGAATTGGCGAACATAAAGGCTCACACAACTTTTCTGCAACAGCATAGTTTATAATTGAACTAATCACAATCATTATGCTTCTGACATAAGAGGGAGAAAGACCACCCTTGCCATCTAACCTGCCATTCTCGAGCTTTTGATTAAGAAAAGAATTGACCATAAGAGAATTGACTTCTGATAATCTCTTGTTCTCCCAGAAGGGTAGGATATGTGTCTCAATCAGATTTTGATACTTATTTGTTGTACCCCCCTTGTTCTTGATTTGAGTGTTTTGAACCCACATTGATGCAACTTCGCCAAATGTTATCTCTGACTTTGAATGAGGGATGGCTGATTGTTCGTTCACAATCAAGTTTTCCATTTTTTCTTTGACTTCTTTGTAAGTTTTCCCGTAGACTGAGCGATAGCGAATTGTGCCATCCGCTTTACGTCCGACCCCTTGACGACCTTCCCAGCGGCCGTCTTTTCTTTTGTGAATGTTTAATCCTTTTCGTGGCATTATTTACGCTCCTTTCTTTATGGCGGTTTAACCGCAAATCCGAAGAATATGATATGATAAGTACATGACAAACAGAAATAGTTTTCAAATCGCTGATACCCTTTATTTGACCACTAAAAAACACTTTGAGTGAATTTGAAATCCTGATGCCGCAACAAATTCGAAATAAATTCGACAAAAAGCCACAAAAAACCAGTTTTTGTTAGGGATTTCGCCTTGACAAAACGGCAAAAATATGGTATTCTATGTTAGAATTTTTATAATAATGCCTTTATTAGAACTTGTAGTTCTACGCAAAACAAAGAGTGTGACATTCTGAATTGGTCACACTCCATTTTTTATTTTAGCAAGTAAGTACCAATCTTTTTCATAGGCTTATCTCTTGCGATTATTATAACTAAGCCGCCAATTATCAGCAATGATGCGATTGTGATCGTTAAAATAAGGTTTGGTGCAATATTCAACACTGTTGTAATATCTTCGTTTGCAACCGGTTTACCTATCATATAAAGGATGGTCGCAAAGATTGTTATTGCAATTGAGAGTATACAAATCCCTCTCAGTATAAGGTTTGCATACCACATGAAAAACTTTTTTTGTGGCTTCAAAAATAGAGTCGTAATTGCTATGGGAAAAAGCATTCCGCTGATTCCAATAATCACTTTACCCGTTGAAGATACTCTACCAACATTGCAAAGAACATTTGGCAATGGAAACAAATGATATTCTACAACTTCACCGCCCACGATAACTGCTGCGATACTGTGTCCAGTTTCATGTAAAAATGGGTAAATGACAACCGCAACAGCTAAACCTATTATCAATATCATCATAACTCTTACAAAGTATTTCAAATTATCACCTCTTCATTAGTTTGTTCAAAGAAAAAAGAAATAGACGGCTGTGTCAAAATCGAACACAGCCGTCTGTATTTTTTGGAATTAGTATGCCGGCACTCCAAATCCGAGTAGTTCATAATACCCAATGGTGTAGGTTCGTTCAGCGCAACTGTCTCCGGAATTGCCTTCGATGGTATAAATCTTGTCGTCAACGACTTTTTCAACGATACCGACGTGATCAGAAAGTCCGTCCTGTGGGCCGGAAGAACCTTTATTATCCCAATCGAAGTAGATAATATCTCCGGGTTTTGGTGTGTAGGTCCGATCTTGCCATTCGCCACGTTCCTTAAACCAGTTGACGCCAACAATGCACCCGGCAGTTTTCGGAATAACGCCAGCATCAATATAACCGCACTCATTCGCGCACCACGAAACAAAGCAGGCGCACCATTCAACGCGACTGTTAAAGCCCATCCAACTCCAGTATGGTTGACCTCCGATGTTGCCGAGCTGAGATCTCGCAACATTGACTATATCATCATTACCGGAGCCGTATAAAACGGCGCTCCATAGTTTTGCTTTGTCCTCTAAAAGAAGCTCGTCAAGCTGTGATTTCTGATCGGCGTTGAAGCCGTATTTGGATTTCATTTCATCGGCCGTCATGTGTTTCACGGTAATATACAATACCGTCTTCGAGACCTCTGTTTCCGTTGTGGTTATATTTCCGTTTTCATCGGCTGTTTCCGTGTATTCCGTAACCGTCTTGGATTCGGTACTCGTTGAGATTTCGTGCATATCCCAAAAGACGCTTTTCAAGATTTCAAGTTTTCCTTCGTCCATCGTGGCAACTTCCTGTGCATTGTCCGTGGCGGTCGCGGTTTTGACTGCATAGACAGCAAGAACATCCTGCCACCGTGCACGACTTCCTTTCATCTCAAGCAGATCGTAAGAAACCGAGTTCTTCGTTTCTTCGATCTTTTCCTGATACTCAGAGTTGATGTCGCTGATAGCAGTTTGCATTGTCAAGCCGTCTGTATCTCCGGAGCTGTAAAAGATTCCGAAGCAGGAACCGACGATAAGGGCGACCATTACGATTACGATGATGATAACCACCGCGACCCATCCGCCGGCGGCAATGGCGGCGACAAGACTTTTAATAGCGGCGGCGATTGCCTTAATTGCCGCTATCGTCGCCTTTACTGCCGCTTTTGCGGTTTTAGCCGCCGTTTCAGCGGCTTTCTTTGCTGCCTGCGCTGATCGCTTCGCGGCTTTTGCACTTGCTTTTGCGGCCTT
Organism: Clostridia bacterium; assembly: GCA_017529175.1. The sequence goes on along the minus strand of JAFXNX010000118.1, from coordinate 10,267 downwards.
TTCAGCCGCCTTTGCAGTTTGTTTTGCCGTTTTCGCTGCGTTCTTCGTGGTTTTGATGGTAGTCCTCGACGTCTGCTCGGCAGTCTTCACACCTTTGCTTGCGGATTGCTTTGCCGTTTTGATGTTGCGTTCCATCGTCTTGAAGGTTTGCTTGCCGGTGGACTTTGCCGTCTGTTTGATACTGTCGGCGTTACGCTGTTTCTGCTTGATCTGCCGAACAAGTTTTTTACCGCCGTCATAAGTCTTTTTGGCAGTTTCCTTTGAACCGTGAGCGACATCGTGAACGGCGTCTTCCGACCAATACTTGACTTTATCCTGCGCGTATTCGTCAGCCGTAACCTGTCCGTCATCGGCAAGATTTTGAAATTGGTCCTTAGAACGCACCAGACCTTGCTTCATCTTGGAAGCAAGGTCTGCCGACTTACCTTCTAACTTCTGCAACACTGTTGCAGAAGTTAAATCTGAACGTTCACCTTGCTGCCTTTTGATTGCTTCAAGCTTCATTTTGTATGCTTTCCCTTTATCACAAGGAGGTATTTCAGAACGCTGACTGTTGCTATCCACCATAAGGATAATCGCCTCGTCACGGGTTACGTCAACCACTTCACAGCGGAGGGTTTCAAGTCCCAAACGTTCACAGGCGTGTTTTCGTCTGTGTCCTGAAATCATTTCATATCTGCCGTCATCCTTTTTTCTGACCATAGCAGGAGTGATGACGCCTCGCTCGCTTATACTGTCCATAAGAGTTTGCATATCTTCGTCATCGAGAACCCTATACGGGTGGTCGGGGAAATCATCGATTTCCGAAATGGGAATGTCATAGATCTTTGTGAGTTTTTCTTCCTGTCGGATCTCTTCCGTAGAGAAAAGGTCATCGACCGATGGAAGCTTCATTTTTAACGCGTTGCTTTTCGCCAAGATCAATCACCTCCCTCGTGAAACTCTCATACGCTCTGGCGACCTTGCTGTTGCCGTCATAGGTGTAAATGCTTTTGCCGACGACGCTGATCTCCGCACATTTGATTGCCATAGGAATATGACTGTCGAACACCTTGATCCTGCTTCCATAGTAGTCGCGGATCGTCTGTTCGGTCGTTTTGGCAAGATTGGTGTTTTCGGCAACGAGCGTCAACACGATACCGTCAATTCGGAGCTTCGGATTGATTTGCCTCTGCACCTTGTTGATCGTTTTCGTGAGCTGCGTCATTCCTTTTAAGGGAAGATAATGTGCCTGAACCGGGATAATGACGGAATCAGCAGCGGTAAAAGCGTTGACAGTGATCATCCCCAAGCTCGGCATACAGTCAAGCAGGATGTAGTCATACTTGTGCTTCACGCTGTTGAGATACATCGAAAGGATACGCTCTCGGTTCATTGTCGATACAAGCTGAAGATCCATACTGGACAGTTCGATATTTGCTGGGAGAAGATCAACACCTTCCGGCTGATGGATTATTCCTTCGTCCGGCAACAGTTCATCATCTTCAATGACCTTTTGCATGATCGTTGATACCGTCGTTTCAATCTCATCGTTGTCCTGATACCCGCAGCAGATTGTAAGGTCGCCCTGCGGGTCGCAATCGACAAGCAGAACTCGTTTTCCTTCACGGGCGAGACCTACGCCGAGATTGAACGTAGTCGTGGTTTTGCCGACGCCGCCTTTTTGGTTGGCAACAGCAATCACTTTGCATTTGCTCATATTGGACTTCTCCTTTCTCGTTATTCATATCACCGAGCAGGTGGATATGTAAAAATGGCAATAAAAAAAGACCGAACCTTCTTCATTATGTAATAAAGAAAATTCGGTCTTGAAAGACGCATATTCAGTTGTATAGATGCCCCCGACGGTTCAAGTCCTTCTGGTGGAGCAGGGTGTTAGTTGTAGACAGATATAATAGTATTTTTTACCTGTTTTTTCAGTTTCGCAAGTTCGAGTCCTGCTTTCACACTTTTTTGATTGAATTTGGGCTTCTTTTTTTAATTTCAAAAACGCTCCCTAAAATGGTGAAAACCCTTGATTTCTCAAGGGTTTTCAGGGTTTGGGCTTTTTTGTTGCCCAATCATGGCGCGCCCTACAGGATTCGAACCTGTGGCCTACCGGTTCGTAGCCGGGCACTCTATCCACTGAGCTAAGGGCGCAACTATTTAGCTCAACTATAATATCACAAAATAATCGCGTTGTCAAGTGAAAAAGTGCAAAAATTACGCTGCGCCGAAAATCAGACGTAAGAGCCCTTGACTTTGAAGCGGCGGTCTCTCTCGTTTACGAAGACTCCTTCGAGACGTTTCATCTCGAATCTGCGTTCAAACCATTCGCATTTGCAAAGGAACGCATAGTAGACGTTCAGGCCGCAGCCGAACATGGTCTCGAAATTGCCCTGACCTTTGGCGAGGATGAGATCGGCGCCGAGGAGCGCCGCCTTCGCCTCGTCCGACAGCGCGGGAAAATATGCGCCGGCGATACCGCATCCGTTGTCGATGACCGGGCAGAGCTTATCTATGCCGACGTACCCGGCGTCCTCCCGTGTCACGTCGTTTAGCACGGGTCGTCCGCGCACCATCACTTTAAGGTCGAGCGCCGGATACTCTTCGCGTATTGCTCTTATCAGTATCTTATCGAAGACGACCTCGCCGCAGTTGTCGGTGATATATATCATTTTTTCAGCGGAGTCGAGGTCGCCTCTGAATCGTTCGTAAGTTTTTTCGTCGACCTCGTCCTCGGGCGCCTTGCGAATAAGATCGACGAGCGTGTCCTCTTCGACCGACGCGAGCGCGCCGAAATCTATATAGTTTCCGATACGCGCGAGCTTAAGGGCGGTAAGAAGGCGGTCGTCCGACGACGCGGCGACGCGCTCAAGCTCATCCTCTCTTGCAAGCAGAAAATCGTTGTACTTCTTCTTCGCCTCGTCAAAGTTTCTGTTCTCGCCGAAGTACTCCATGTGACGGGCGTCGAGCCGCTCGACGACGACAGGCGCCGTCTCTCCCGGCGCGACGGAAGCAATGATACGCAAAACTTCCTTCATGTATTCCGCTTTTTTTACTTCGTCGTCAAATTTATCAATAAGTCTGAGCTGTCTTCCGACAAGACACGAGACGCATTTTGCGCTTAACATTACGTCGCATCCCCTTTGTTTGTTTTAAAAGTTTTTCCGCCGATACGGCGGTTCCATTCCGACTTGCACTCCGGCGCCGGGAAATCGAGATTTCCGTGGTCTCGCGACATAAAAGAATCCGGCACGTTGAAATAGTCGTATCTGATACGTCCGTTTGCCGAGAGCGTGTTATCGAACGTCACGTCGACTCCGAACGCCTCCCCTTCGATATATACGATATTCCACGCGTGACGCTCGCTCTTCTTGCCCGTCGCCTCGTCCGGCGGCACGCCGACGCCGCAGCACACGAGCGAGTCGATGCCCGCCTCGTCGCACAGCAGCTTAAAAGTCTTCGCCATACCTTCGCAGACGCCGATACCGTGGCACAACGGTCCTGTCACCTCGTGTGAATATGCTTTTTTCAGCTTGTCGTACCGGACGTTTTCTACGATATAGTCGTGGATATAAAGCTCCTTGCGGAGCTTGTCCATCCCTTCCGTCTTCGCCATGATCTTCTTTACTCTTTTCTGAACGATGGCGAGAGTTTCCGTATACTCCGCTTTTTTCATAAGATACGCGGGCGCAACGACGGCGTTCGACGAGGCGCTCGTATATTTGAAGGCGAGCTTGTCTATCCCGAAAACGTTCGGATCGTCGAGCTTCACCATCGAATAAATATCGCCGAGGCGCGCCGTTCCGAGCCACGGAACGGAAAAGGTCCTTTCCCTCGCGAGCAGAGCGCGCCTCATCGCGCGGTACGCCGCCGCCTCTTCGGCGGCGAGCTGTCCCTCATAATATCTGAACGCCATTAAAACGCCCAGTTCCCGTCTTTGAATATCGCGTGACGCCGTCCGTCAGCGTCGACGCCGGTGATCTCCAGGTCGTCAGTACCGATCATGAAGTCCTCGTGTATCATCGAGTCGTTGACGCCCATTTTATGCAGTTCCTCGATCGTATAGTTCTCGTAACCTTCAACACAGTTCGAGTATCCCATACCGAGCGCGAGGTGGCAGGAAGCGTTCTCGTCAAAGAGAGTATTATAAAAGAGTATGCCTGACTCGGCTATCGGAGACTTTTGCGGAACGAGAGCGCACTCGCCGAGCTTTGACGCGCCGTCGTCCATCGAGATAAGCTCTTTGAGAAGCGCTTCACCCCGGCGCGCTTTGACTTCGACAGCGCGTCCGCCTTCAAACCTCACGGAAAAGTCCTCGATAAGCTCGCCTCTGTATGAGAGCGGCTTTGAAGAGTAGACGATACCTTCCGCCTCTCCCGCCTTCGGCGTAACGAAAACTTCCTCCGTCGGGATATTGGCATTGAAAAATTCGCCGGAAAGGGTGTATTCTCCGCCGCCGGCAAAGAGCGACTTCTCCATCAGACCGACTTTCAGGTCCGTTCCGTTCGAAGCTTTATACTCGAGCGAACGCAGCTTCAGCGAGTTCAGATGCTCGCATCTTGCAAGAAGGTCGGCGTCGTGCTCTTCCCACGCTTTGATCGGATCGTCGTCGACTCGCGAGGTGAAGAGGATCGCCTCCCACAATTTCTCGATCGCGGCGTTCTTTTTAAGTCCGGGGAATACCTTTTTCGCCCACGCTTCACCGGGAGCCGCGGCGATACACCACTTGTATTTGTTCTCCATCTTTTCGCGGATCGGCTTTATGATCTTCGAGCGCGCCTGTATCGCTTTCGAATACTTCTCCTGATTTATTCCGCGCTGACCGTCGGGGTCTTCGCTGACGATATAGATCGTCGCGGGGAGCTTTTCAACACGCCAGTTGAGTTTTGCGACCTGCCAGTCGTCAACGGTCGACAAAGTCTTGAGGCTCTTGTGCCTTACGTTGATCTTCGTGAGCGGATCGTAGCTCCATTCGACGTCGACTCTCGACGCTCCCGCGCGGTAGCACTCTTCGACTACCATCTTTATGAATTCAGGCTGATCGAGCTCCGCATAGACGATAACGATATCGCCGCGTTTTACTCCGGCGCCGGACTTTGCGATGAGCTGCGCGTATTTTCTTAAAACTGTTTTTTTCATATTTATTCTCCTCGACTTTCGTCAATTATTTACTTTTACCATATCCCACGGGGTTATCATTCCCTTTACCTGCGAGCCCTTGTCGCTCCCTTTCACGACGAACACCGCGGCGACGCGGCGCTGTCTCGGTCCGGCGAGCGAAAAGAGCGCGCCGACCTCCTGAAGCGTCGCCGCCGTATCGCAAAAGAGATACTGTTCGTTGCGGTGCGCGTTTACGGGAAGAAAATCTTTCATCTCGGAAAGAGTGAGAGACGAGTCTATCACCACGCCCGGGCGGCTTCTCATAAAATCGAAAACCGCGCCGACGCTGAATACTCCGAGAAGGACTCCGTCCTTCATCACCGGAACATGGGATATCCCCTTCTTTTCCATCTTGAAAAGAAGCGACGATACGCTGTCATCAAGTTCCGCGCTCATAAGGTCGCTTGCGTGAGTTGCAATATCTATCGCGCGCACCGGATTTTCGACATAGTTTATTATCTCTTTCAGCGTTTCTGTCAGCTTATCGCTCGGGGTGAGCGCGATCTCGCCGCCGTAGTACGGATGATGAGAGAGAATATTCCTTATCTCGCGGCAGAGGTCGAGCTCGTCATAGTACTTCCTGCCGTCCGTATTCATAAATTCATAGACCGGACTCGAATACTTTAACTTCTTCCCCGCGTAATATTCCTTGAGATCGTCCTCAAGAGTTTTGTAAAGATCGAGAAATACTTCAGCGCTGTTCAAATCACACACCTCGCAGATACAGGTTTACAATTAAATGTCATATTTGTATTATTTTGAATTATTTTGCAGTAATTTTGACGTTATGATAACAATATGTTGTATTTTGAAACAATAATATGTCAATATATCGGATCGTCGGGGAACGCTTCGTCAAATCGCGATTTTTCGCGTCCCGTCTGTGGTAAAATCAACAAAAAAACGGAGGACGCTATGACGACAGAATTAAAAGAGCGGGATCGTTCTATCGAAGCGCTCGTTGAAAAGGTAAAAACAAGAGGATGCGAGCGGCTTGAATACATACTTTACAAAAGCGATATCGAAGGAAGGGATTCGTTCTCCATCCAGGCGATACAGTACAAAAGCGGCGTCAAGACTTGTCAGGCGACGGCGGGCGACGTGTCGAGCGTCTTCGGACCGGCGCTCTCCATGTTCGACGCTGTATCCGAAGGGTTTGTCGAGCCGTACGTCCTTTGCGACGTGATATACGACCTTCTGCCGTAGATCAGACGAAGTATACAAGATACGCTATCGCCGCGTGGAAAAGGATCATAAGCGGAAGCCCCGCCATAAATTTCTTATGCTTTGTCTTATGCCTTACGGCGAGCATCGTAAGATACATAACGAGCGCGCCGCCGAAGGACGACGCCAGAATGAGCGACGCCTCGGATATTCTTGACGCGTGTTTTACCGCGCGCCTTTTGTCGACGACGCAAAATACAAATGATACTATTGACGACACTGCGGCGATAACTATAAGAGACGCTTTTAGCGCCTGCGGCGCCGACTCCGTAAAAGAGTTTAAAATACTTGCCGTCATAGCGCGTCCGTACCTTGCGGCGTCTCTTTGTATCTGTCAGCCGCGCTCTGCGCCATCGCGTCGCACCTCTCGTTGTACGGATGCCCCGCGTGTCCCTTTATCCACTCGTACTCTATTTTGTGAATATCTTCAAGGCGAAGAAGCTCCTCCCAGAGCTCGACGTTGAGCGCGGGAGACTTGTCCGCCTTTTTCCAACCCCGCTCGCGCCACGCCCGCGCCCATCCTTTTTCGAGTCCGTCGATAAGGTATTTCGAATCGGAACAGAGGTGCACCTCGCACGGCTCTTTGAGCGCGCGAAGCGCCTCGATCGCCGCGGTCAGTTCCATTCTGTTATTCGTAGTCATCGGCTCCCCGCCGCAAAGCTCTTTTTCCCTCGAGCCGTACACGAGAACTGCCCCCCATCCGCCGGGACCGGGGTTTGACTTGCATGAGCCGTCGGTATATATATCAACTTTTTTCAAAGACCTACCTCCGGGAATAGCGGTATATATTCGGTATATATCAGTATATCACACCTCGTCATTCAATACAAGGATTTTTATTATATATATGTCGTTTTTGTGCTCCGAAACAATTGACAAAAACGAATATAAACTGTATAATAATAAACGGTTTTTAAGTTTTTTGAGAATTTATGCAGAAAGGCGATACGATGAATTTTTTTGAAAAACTCTCAGAATTCGATCCGGAAGTCGGCGCGGCGTGTGACGCGGAGCTTGCAAGACAACGGGGAAACATCGAACTCATAGCATCCGAAAACGTCGTCTCCGAAGCGGTCCTTCTTGCCGCAGGCGGTATTCTGACAAATAAATACGCGGAAGGGTTCCCTTCCAAAAGATATTACGGCGGATGTCAGTGCGTGGACGTAGTCGAGAACATTGCGCGCGAGCGCGCAAAAAAACTCTTCAGCGCAGATCACGCCAACGTTCAGCCGCACAGCGGCGCATCCGCGAACCTCGCGGCGTTCTTCGCCTTCGTCGAGCCGGGTGACACCGTTATGGGTATGAATCTCTCCGAGGGGGGACATCTCTCTCACGGCTCGCCTGTCAACATTTCCGGCAAATACTTCAATATAGTTCCCTACGGCGTCGATCCCGAGACCGAAATGCTGAACTATGACGAGATGGAGCGCATAGCGCTCGAAGTCAAGCCGAAGCTGATAGTCGTCGGCGCGTCCGCTTACTCGAGGATCATCGACTTCAAGCGGTGCCGCGAGATCGCAGACAAGGCGGGCGCATATCTCATGGTGGATATGGCGCACATAGCGGGTCTTGTCGCGGCGGGACTCCATCCGAGCCCGATCCCTTACGCCGACGTCGTAACGACGACGACTCACAAGACTCTTCGCGGTCCGCGCGGCGGTATGATACTCTGTCCCGAAAAACACGCGAAGAGGATCGACAAGGCGATATTCCCCGGCACGCAGGGCGGACCTCTCATGCACATCGTCGCCGCTAAAGCCGTTGCTCTCGGCGAAGCGCTGACGGATGAATTCAAAAATTATCAGAAGCGCATAGTTGAAAACGCGTCCGTTCTCGCCGATTCGCTGATGTCAGAGGGCTTCCGTCTCGTCTCAGGCGGCACGGACAACCATCTTATGAATATCGACCTGCGCTCGTTCGGTATCACCGGCAAGGAAATGGAAGCGCGCCTTGACGCGGTACATATCACCGCAAACAAGAACACTATCCCGCGCGACCCCGAAAGCCCGTTCGTCACGAGCGGTCTTCGCCTCGGTACTCCCGCGGTGACGACACGCGGATTCGGTCCGGACGAGATGAAGATGATCGCAAAGTTCCTCAAAGACGTTGCGGTCGACTTCGAAGGACGCCGCGACGCGGTTTCCGCCGCGGTCTCCGAGCTCTGCGCAAAGTTCCCGATTTATTGAGATAATGCGAGACGCTGCCTCGCGCACCGCCAAAGGGAAAAATCCCTTTGGAAACCCATAAAAGTACTCCCGAAAACACGAGCGTTTTCGGGAGTCGTTTTTTCATTCCCCCTATCCGCAAACTTGTTTGCGGATCAAAAGAAAGCTTTTGCAGGGGTCAAAGGGGGAGCTTTTCCCGAAAAGCTCCCCCTTAAATATTCACGCTTTGTTATCCGAGCCGCAGAGTTTGATCTTGTGGATGCAAAGGTCGCGCACCGCGGCGCGGCCGGGACCCATAAACTTCTTCGGGTCGATCATGGATTCGTTCGTCAGCGCTTCGCGGACGGCGGAAGTCATCGCGGCGCGAAGCTCTGTTGCGAAGTTGACTTTGGAAATACCGAGCTCGATCGTGCGGCGGATCATCTCGTCCGGAACGCCGGAGCCGCCGTGAAGCACGAGCGGGACCGAGATTATCTCGCGCAGTTTCGCGAGAAGCTCAAAATTGAGCTTCGGCTCACCCTTGTAGAAACCGTGCGCCGTGCCGATCGCAACTGCGAAAATATCGACTCCCGTCCTTGTCGCGAAGTCGAGCGCCTGATCGGGATCGGTGTAGATAACGTCCGCGGAGTGTCCGTCTTCCTTGCCGCCGACAGTACCGAGCTCCGCCTCGACCGTCGCGCCGAAATCACGCGCCGCTTCGACAACTTTTTTTGTGACAGCTATGTTGTCCTCGTACGGGATCTTTGACGCGTCGATCATGACGGACGAGTAACCTACTTTCATCGCGGCAACTACGTCCTCGTATTTTTCGCAGTGGTCGAGATGAAGCGCCACGGGGACAGTCGCGCGTTCCGCTTCCGTCTTTACCATAGCGTACGCCATCTCTCTCGTTATGTAGTTAACGGTCGTAGGGGTGGTCTGGATCATGACCGGGCTTCTCATCTCTTCCGCCGCGGCGACGATCGCCTGGACCATCTCCATGTTTTCCGCATTGAAAGCGGGGACGGCGTATCTGCCCTCTCTCGCTTTGAGTATCATTTCTTTGCTTGTCGTATACATTTTTATTCTCCGTCTGTATCGGAAAAACCGAAATTACTGAATGTTGTTTTCTTTTATGAGCGCTTCCATGTTCTCGCGGTTGATCTTGCCCTCCATAGGACCGAACGCCGCGATATTGAGCGTTGCCGCCGCAGTCGCCATCTTCGTCGCGTCTTCTATGGACTTGCCTTCGATAAGACCGCAAAGGAACGCCGCGTCAAAGCTGTCGCCCGCGCCCGTCGCGTCGACCGGCTTCGCCTTGTAAACGCCGAAGCTGAACACCTTGCCGCTCTTTCCGTAGATATGGCATCCGCGCGAGCCGTCCTTCAGAACTATCAGCTCGAGGTTCGGATTTTCAAAGTAGTGAGCGACCGCTTCCTCAATGGAATCCTTGCCGCTGAACTGTAAAAGCTCGCCAACGCCGGGCATGTAGACGTTCATCCGCTCCATGACCGCCGCAACGAGATCCATCGCCTCCGGATCCTTCATAAGCTCGGGGCGGATGTTCGGGTCGAAGGAAACCTTCGCGCCCTGATCGTTTGCCGACTTCATAGCTTCGACGATGCGGCGTCCGAAATCGAGGTTCGCCATCATCGAACAGCCCATGATGTGGAAGTACTTCGCGCCCGCAAGTTTTTCAGCCGCGGGGGTCGACGCGAGGACAGCGGGGGTGTTTCCGATGTGGAAAATGAACT
>JAFXNX010000117.1 GCA_017529175.1 Clostridia bacterium | reverse complement strand
TATACCGTGACGCTGACAGTCGATCCCGAACCGTTAAGAATATTTCCGGCGCCTTCCAGCGCGCGGTTCACGAGTACGTAATCGCTGCCCGCGGAAATCGCGGAAGCTCTCTTATATATCTCCACGGTTCCCGAAACGGAGGACATATCCTCGCTGACTCCGCTTGCGACGCCGTAAGATCTCTCTTCCGTAGCGTCGCCTCTTGCGCAGACTCGTCTCTCGACTCCGTCAAGCGCTCCCGCTTCCTTGACGACTTCCCATTCTCCGAAGTCGTGTCCGAGCGCCGCTATATCTTCCGTCTTCGTGTGGCTTCCGTCACGCTGACACGTGAACGTTCTCACACCCGTTTCCGTACACGTTGCAGCCTTCGTTACGACTCCTTCGTTCCACGAGTGTCCGAGGGCTGCGATCTCGGCGTAAGTTGTATAATCGCATCTTGAACACGTGTTGTAAGCCGCCCAACCTATTTCCGTACACGTTGCAGCTTTCGCCGCGTGATTTACAAGATCATGTCCGAGCGCAGGGATCTCGACGTATGTTGTGTAGTCGCATCTCGAGCACGTGTTGTAAGCGTTCCAACCTATTGCAGTACAAGTAGCAGCTTGTGCCGCGTGACTTACAAGGTCGTGTCCGAGCGCGCTTCCGACGTCGGCAACCGTATTTGTGGTTCCGCATCCATTAGCGCATGTGGAAGTCTTAGTTCCGTCAGCGGTACACGTTGCGTCGCCGTTCGACGAGTAAGTTGCGAAATTGTGAGCAGAAGGATTTATTGCAACTGTTCTTGTTTCGTAGTAGTCGCACCTCGAGCAATCCGCTCTTTCCGTTCCCGTTGCCATACAGGTAGGAGCGACTGTCTGTACCCATCCGCCAAGGTCGTGACCGAGAGCTTCTGTTGCGTTTTTATGAGTCGTTGCCGTACATCTTGAACATTTGTATACGTCGTATCCGCCTGCGGTACAGGTAGGAGCTATCGTTTCAACGAATACCGTAAAGTTGTGTCCGAGCGCGGAGATCGCCTCGGTCTTCGTTCCCGAGCATGTCGCGCAGGAATAGGTTCTGACGCCCGCGGCGTCGCACGTCGCCGCCGTCGTTACCGTTCCCGCATCCCATCCGTGAGATGCAGTCTCCGTATGAGCGGCGTTGTATGTACAAGTCCTCTTGTGCTGTTCGTCGCTGATCTTAGTCCATGCGCCCCAGTTGTGTGCGGAAGCGTCAATCGCGATCGTTCCGTTCTCACTCGCCGAACATCTTGTACAGATGTGGTGCTTCGTACCGGTCGCGGAGCAAGTCGCCGCCGTGTCGGTAATCCATTCGCCCCAACTGATCCGAGTGCGCTTCCCGTATCTGCGATCGTGCTTGTCGTGCCGCATCCGTTATCGCAGGACGCCGTCTTCGTACCGTCTGCCGTACACGTAGCGTTGCCGTCGGAGACATAGCTTGTGAAGCTGTGTCCGGTTGCGGACGTAGCGTTCTTTGTCGTAGTCGCCGAACACCACTGACATTTGTAGGTGTCATATCCGCCTGTCGTACAAGTCGGGGATACCGTGCTGACGAATACCGTGTAGCTGTGTCCGACTGTCGCGGTGTAATCGCGTCTCTCTGTCGAAGAGCAGCGCGAACACTTATAAGTCGTATATCCCTGCGCCTGACACGTAGGAGCCGTAGTACCCTGATTTACCGTATAGCTGTGTCCGAGAGGGTCGGGATATGCATATTTTACATACCAGCATACAGAACAAGTCTTGCTGCTCGTTCCAGCATCGGTACAAGTAGGAGGCGTTACTTCCGTCCATGCGTCCGGGAATGAGTGAGCCTGCGTCTGTACGTCGCCGCATCGCGAACAGGTCTTTTTATGGTTGGACGCATTGCTGTAATTAGTCCACGATCCGTAACTGTGCCCGAGTGCGGAGGTATTATTGCCGGTATATGAGCGTCCGCATGAACACGTATAAGTCGTGTATCCTCCCGCCGTACAAGTAGGAGACGTAACGGAAGAGCTGAACGGGTGAACACCATTCGAAGTATTTAAATTGTTATAGCTGCCGTTGCAGGAACCGCTTCCCAGGTTGCTTACGGTACTTCCGCTGGCAGTAAGCGTCGTATTGCCGACAGCGTTTCGTCCCGTGCCTATATTCTGATCTTCGAAATCTTCAAAATATACATTGCCGGAATAGTCGGTGACTTTTATGTTATCTATCAACAATCCGGAACCGGAGGTTACTTCTAACTCCCAACGAGCGTACATATATCGGGTGCCGTCGCTTATAGTTCCTATAAACTGACTGTTGATCCAAACCTTGGCGCCTATTTTGCCGTTGGTCCTGCCGTCGATCGTTACGTGATACCAACAATTGCTGCTCCATCCGTAACTGGTATACACCGTACCTCCGGATTTTACGGGATGGTAAAAACCGACGCGGCCGTTTGACGAATCGATATAAGGTCCTCCGAGTTTGTCGTTGGGGTCACCGGATACCAGACTTCCGGGAACTTTGACGTCAAATTCTATCCTTCCGACGTCTCCGCGAGTAAGACCGTCAGGTTGTATATTGAGTTTTTTGCCGTTTCCAAGCTCATAACAATAGTTGCCGAGCTGTTTATAGCAATCCAAAACGGGGACAGTACCGTCGCCTCTGCCTGACAGATTGCCGTCTTCAAAGTCTTCAAAATACACTTGAGAACCGTATGACTGTGAGTTGGCGGAGCTTGAATACAGCATAACGTTGTCGATACCGCAGTTGATCAGATTGATACACTGCTTGTAACCGAGTCTTGCCGTATTGTTATTGCTTGCCGAGTTAAGACAAGCGCCGACGCTTGTGCCGTCGATCCAGATTATTGAGCCGCCGTTAGTTCCGGAAGCGGAATTGTACGTCGAAAAGATCCTTACGTGATGCCATTCGCCCGGCTTCCATACGAAAGTGCTCGTATTGTATGAAATAGTACGGTCGTTGATTCCTATCGTATGGCTTGCAAGGTTGAACGATATGGAATGATATGTGCCCGTCGCCAAAGCGTCGATCCTTGCGTCTGACGTCAAAGGACAGATATCTATATCCAATATGACGTTATCGAAGTTATTGCTGTCCTTCATAACGAAGTAAACATAGTGGTTGGCAGCGCGTCCGTCACCGTCCGGCCAGTTGCCTGCCGTCGCTCCGTACAAAGCTTTGCCGCAAACGCGCTTTGTACCGTCTGAGTTGTGGTACGCGCCGTTTGTCGTCGCTGATCCCGCTTCAACTTCTACCGTCATTGCCGGCAGTGTAGGGATTATCATCATCACCACTATTAGCAGCGACAATAACCTTTTGAGTCCTTTTCTCATCTCTTTCTCCTTTGATCTTAAGTAAAATTTATAATAATATATAATATTCCAAATTCATTATATACCTTTATCTTCGGTTTGTCAATTAGATTTAATATTATTAATTAAAGTCGGCGAAATGAGTATGATCCGGGGAAATGACGCGAGGTTGGTATGAATTTTTGTAATTGTAATTTTTTTGTTAATTCGCTATTTTCTGTCATTCTGAGCGTCAGGTGCAACGCACCGCAGTCGAAGAATCCCTTTGAACGGGAGTATGACTACAGTGATAAAGGGATCCTTCGATTTCGCGGCAGAGCCGCTCGCACAGGGGTCCTCGGAAAATCGCAGATTTTTCGGGGTTCGCTGATCAGGATGACACGGGGGGTGATGACTCGGGGGTTTGGGGCGAGTGAGGACTCCAACGCCTCCGGTCATTCTGAGCGTCAAGAAAATTCGCGCTCGCGCAGCTAAATTGAAAGCTCCGCTTTCAGCTAAATTCGCGCTTCGCGAGCTGTTTATCCCAAATCTCTCAAACAGAATACCGCAAATTTCTCAAATTAAGTTTGAGCTTTCGCGAAAAAGCGAGAATACTAAACAATATACAAGAGCATTTTAATAATAATATTTGGAAAGATATTGATATTGGCAGATGATTATGGTATAATATTACGGACATTTCAAAAATAATGACAGGAGGATACGTATGAAAAAAACATGGGTCGCAGTCGCGGTAATCGCTGTGTTCAGTACGTTCATCCTGTTTTTTACTTTTTTCGGAAGGGTATCGTCTGCACCGACTTATATGGGAGACTGCGGAGAAGACCTCAGATGGACGTTCGACGCAGACTCGGGAGAACTTACGATCTCGGGTGACGGCGAGATGTACGGCTTCACTTCGACCTATCTTTTGAGCAGTGACAGCGAATATATCCCGACTCCGTGGAAACTGTATATGACGGAGATCAAGAGCGTAAAGATCATGCCCGGCGTGACCTCGATCGGCGCGCACGCATTTGAAGACTGCGTTATGCTTGAATCGGTCACGATCCCCGACACCGTTACAGACGTCGGTTCTTCCGCGTTTTTCGGATGCGCGTCTCTTCGTGAAGTGAATATTTCCGACCTTGCGGCGTGGTGCGCCATAAGATTTTACGATCAGTCGGCAAACCCCATAGCCCTCGCGCATTCGCTGACGCTCAACGGCGAGCCGATCGTGGATATGGTGATACCGAAGGACGTCGTATCTGTCGGTTACGCTGGCTTTTACGGCTTCTCTTCCCTAAAAAGCGTATCTTTCCCGAAGAGCATGACCTCGATAGGCGAGGCGGCGTTTTACAACTGCAATTCCCTTGAGAGCGTCGAAATGTTCAAGGGCGTTCTGAATATCGGCGCGGGAGCGTTCAACTCGTGCAGTTCGCTGACGAGCATCACGATACCGGAAGGCGTCGAAGAGATAAACAACGAGACTTTTTCCGGATGTACGTCACTCGTGTCGGTCGACCTGCCGAAAACGATAACGTCGATAGGATACTGGGCGTTCTTCGGATGCCGCGCTCTTACCGATATCGAGATACCGACAAACGTCACGACGGTCGGCGCAAGGGCGTTTTACAACTGCTCGTTACTTCATTTCAAGGAATACGACAACGCGACGTATCTCGGCAATTCAAGAGAACCTTACTTTATTCTCGTCGAATGTGACAGAACTGTCGAATCGTGCGAGATCAATCCCGGAACAAAGATCATCGCGGGCGGCGCGTTCTCGGAATGCTCATCGCTCACAAGTATGGATATCCCGCGCGGAGTTATTTCCGTGTGCGAGAGAGCGTTCGCGGGATGCCGTGCGCTCGGCGCCGTAACGGTACCGAAAACCGTCATTGTCATCGGCAAAGGCTCGTTCGCAGACTGCTCCTCTCTTCGCACGATCGAGATACCGGAGAGCGTCGAATCCCTCGGAAAAGAAGCGTTTTCGGGCTGCTCGTCGCTTGAGACGGTCACGATCGGAAACGGCGTATCGTCTGTCGGCGACCGCGCATTCTTCCAGTGCGTCTCGCTCGGGTCGCTCACGCTCCCGAACAGCGTCACATCGATCGGCTGGAACGCGTTCAACGGCTGCTCGTCTCTTACGAGCGTCGTGCTCCCGAAGGGGATCATGAACATCGGAGAGCGCGCTTTCTTCAAATGCGAATCGATCCACAGCGTCTATTACTTCGGAACCTCCGCGGAATGGCGGCGTATAAAGATAGGAAAGAATAACGATGCGCTGCTCGACGCGGAGTTGCATTTCGGGCAGTGACAAAATAAATTACGGAGAAAACCTATGAAGGTCTGTATAGTCGCAGATGTGCTCGGCAAACCGAACAACGGCACGACTCTTGCCTGCCTCAATTTAATAAACTATCTTACGTCCGAAGGGCACGAGGTCAGAGTGCTTTGCGGCGACGAATACCGTCGTGACGACGACGGCTTTTTCGTTGTTCAAAACAGATCTTTCGGAACGGTAATAGATGATTATCTTAAGAAGAACGGCGTCGCGCTTGCAAAGCCGGACGCGGAAACAGTCGAGCGCGCTCTCGACGGCGTCGACATATGTCACGCCATGGTCCCGTTCGCCCTCTCGAGTCTTGCGCTCAAGACGTGCCAAAAAAATAACATCCCCGTTTGCGCGGGGTTTCACTGCCAGGCGGAGAATATTTCGTCTCATCTGAATCTTATGGACGCCGAAGCGCTCAACGACGCGATCTATCACCGTTTTTACAATCATTTTTACAAATACGTCGACGGCATCCATTATCCGACGGAATTTATAAAGAACGTTTTTGAAACGAGCATCGGAAGACCTACGCCCGGATACGTTATATCGAACGGCGTCAACGATATTTTCCGCAAAAAAGACGTCGCCCGCCACGAGTATCAGATACTGTTCTCCGGCAGATATTCAAAAGAAAAATCGCACAAGACCCTTCTCGACGCGGTATCGAAGAGCCGCTACCGCGACAGGATAAAAGTTGTTCTCGCAGGCACGGGACCGCGAGAAAAACAAATACGCCGTTACGGCGCAAAGCTCGGCATTAACATGGTCATGCGCTTTTATCCGAGAGACGAACTCGTTGACGTTATCAACGAGTCGACTCTCTACGTCCATCCCGCGAAGGTGGAGATCGAGGCGATAAGCTGCCTCGAGGCGATAAGCTGCGGGCTTGTTCCCGTTATCTCGGATTCAAAAAAGAGCGCTACAGGAGCTTTTGCGCTCGACGAACGCAACCTTTTCAAGTGCGGCGACAGCGACGACCTTGCAGGAAAGATCGACTACTGGTTCGACAATCCTGAGGAAAGGGAGAACTGTTCAAAGCGCTACCTCGGATTCACGAAGCAGTTCGCGCAAAGCGAGTGTATGGCGAAAATGGTGGAAATGTTTGAAGAGGTAATAGCAAAGCATGAAACAAAAGACGTTTGAATACAGCGATCCGCTTAATGATGATTTTGCCGAAACGAACATAAAGACCGTACTGACCCCGGCTGATTACGAGTATATACCCCGTTCCGTCGTTTTCAAGGTTTGTTCGTGGATAGTATACCGTCTTATCGCAAGACCGCTTACCTATGTCTATATTAAGGTCGCGTATCATCACAAATTCGTCGGCCGGCGCGCGGTTCGAAGCGTTCGCGGCGGCAGCTTTTTCTTCGGAAATCATACTCTGTACGCGGGAGACGCGTTTATCCCGAATCATATATCAATAAGGAAAAATCATATCGTGTCAGGTCCCGACGCCACCTCGATCAAAGGGATCAAGACCCTTGTAAAGATGCTCGGCGCGGTCCCGGTGCCGTCGAGCGTTCAAGGCGGTATGAAATACATTTCCGCCGTAAATGAGTTGATCGAAAAAGGAAGGACCGTCACGATCTATCCGGAGTCACACATCTGGCCTTACTATACGGGCATCCGCCCCTTCGGGAGTTCTCCGTTTTCGATCGCCGCGTCATCCGGCGCGCCGTGTTTTTCCTTCACAAACGTATATTTCAAGAGCAGGCTTCCGTTTATAAAGCGGCCGGTCGTCAAGACGTACATCAACGGTCCCTTCTATCCCGATATGACCCTTCCCAAGCGCGAGCGCACGGAAAAACTGCGAGACGAGATTTACGATTCGATGGTCAGAGAAGCCGGAAAACAGGAACAGTACGTGACTTATATTTACAAAAAGAAGGAAGATTGACCCTCAAAGCATAAATAACACAACTGCCGAAAATGATATCATTTTCGGCAGTTGTGTTATTTGGCGTTCAAATATGCAATAAAGGCTGATCGAGAGGTCACACATTCAAACGGTCGTATATCGCGTAAATATCTTCCGCTTTTGCGAGCCCTTCCGAAAAAGCGGCGGCGCATCCCGCGGCAACGCCGAGGCGCAGCGCCTCGGCAAAGTCTCCGCGTTTCAGGAATCCCGCGATAAAGCCCGCGAGCATACTGTCTCCGCAGCCGGTACTGTTAACAAAACCTCCCCGGCAGGCGTCGACCGCATAACGGCGGCACGACTCGTCAAGAAGTACCGCTCCGCGCTCCGCGAGTGAGACAAGGACGTTCTCCGCTCCGGCTTCTCTCGCCTTTTCGGCATACCGGAAGGCGTCCTCTTTCGTTTCGATCGCGGCGCCGAACGCCGCTCCGAGCTCGTGATGATTCGGCTTGACAAGAAACGGCTTATATTTCAGCGCCTCGAGAAAGGCGCCGCCGCTCGTGTCAAGAACGCATCTGACTCCGCGGAGCGAAAGACGCGATATTATTCTGCCGTAAGTGTCGGCGGGCAGTCCCCGGGGAAGGGAGCCAGCGAGCACGGCGACGTCGCCGTCGCGCGCCGCGCCGAGCTTATCGAAAAGCGCGTCAAGGCACGAGGCGTCAAGCTCGGGACCCGCCGCGCTGACGTCAAGCTCTTCCGATGATTTTATCTTAACGTTGATCCTCGTTTCACGATCTTCTGTCTTCACAAAATCGTGCTTTATCCCGTCGCGCGAGAGAAGTCCCAAATACTTCTCCCCCGTCGCGCCGCAGGCAACGCCCGTCGCGACGTTTTCGACTCCGAGGCGGTTCAGAACGAGTGATACGTTCGTTCCTTTGCCGCCGTGGCAGATACGTTCCTCCGACGACCTTGAAACGTCGCCGCGAACGATAGAGTCGACTTTCATAAAATAGTCGAGCGCGGGGTTTAGTGTTACCGTGTAAACCATATTTATCTCTTATACGTTCCGAAGATGCCGCGGAATATCTCGCGCCCGAGCTCGCGTCCGAACGAGTTCGCGGCGGAGCTTGCCGCGCGTCCGACGGCGGACGTCTTGCGGCTCGACGATGACTTTTTCCTTGCCGCCTCTTTTTCCTTCTGACGCTTCTCTTCTTCCCTCTTCTTCTCCGCTTCCTCAGCCGCCGCTGCCGCTTCCTCCTCGGCGCGTTCGCGCTCGGCGGATATTTTCTCGTAAGCGCTCTCGCGGTCGACGATCGCGGTGTACTTTTCGCAGAGCGGATCGGAGATGATAACGGAGCGAAGCGCCGCGTCATCCACCGCGTTCATCGAGCTTCTCGGAGGAAGTATCCCCGCGCGCTCGACGACAGTTGGCGTTCCCTTTTCGTCAAGGACGGAAACGAGCGCTTCTCCCACGGCAAGCTCCTGGAGCGCGCTCTCCGTATCGAACGAAGGGTTAGCTCTGAACGACATTGCGGCGTACTTCAGCGCCTTCTGTTCGTTCGGAGTGTAGGCGCGAAGCGCGTGCTGGACTCTGTTTCCTATCTGACCGAGAACGCTCTCGGGAATGTCGGCGGGATTCTGCGTTATGAACCAGACCGAAACGCCCTTCGAGCGTATCAGCCTTACTATCTGTTCTATTTTTTCAACGAGAGCGCGCGGCGCGTCTCTGAAGAGAAGATGCGCTTCATCGAAGAAAAACGCGATCTTCGGACGTTCGAGGTCTCCCGCCTCGGGAAGCAGTTCGTAAAGCTCGGAGAGCATCCAGAGAAGGAACGTGGAGTAAAGAAGCGGATGCTGAAAGAGAGTCTGACATTCAAGGATATTCATAACTCCGCGTCCGTCATCCGACCAGTCGAACCAGTCCTCAAGTTCGAGCGCGGGCTCGCCGAAGAACACGTCGCCCCCCTCGTCCTCGAGAGTGAGAAGCGCCCGCTGTATCGCGCCGACGGACTGGCTCGTGATATTTCCGTAAGTCAGCTTGTACTCTCCCGCATTGTCCCCGACGTACTGTACCATCGAGCGAAGATCCTTGAGGTCGAGAAGCAGCAGTCCCTTCTCGTCCGCTATTCTGAAAATTATTCGCAGCACTCCGCTCTGCACGTCGGTAAGTCCGAGAAGGCGCGAGAGAAGTTCCGGGCCCATCTCGGAGATTGTTGTGCGCACCGGATGTCCGCGTCTTGCATAAACGTCGAAAAACCTTACCGGATAAGCCCTGTACTCGAAATCGCCGAGCCCCATCGTGTCGATGGAACGTCTTATGTGTTTATTCTCCTCGCCGGGAAAACACATACCGGTGAGGTCGCCTTTTATGTCCGCGATAAACGTCGGAACACCCGCTTCGGAGAACGACTCCGCAACTACCTTCAAAGTCACGGTCTTGCCTGTTCCCGTCGCTCCGGCTATAAGTCCGTGGCGGTTCGCCATAGCGGGTTCAAGATATACTCTCTCCTCTCCCGTCGCCATCCAGATCTTTCCGTTTTCACTGCAAAACATGATAAACCTCTCATAACTGTATTTCGTATCAATATTTTATCATATCAGACGCCGTATTTCAACCGTGATATAATATTTATATAATACCGTTTTAACATTTTTTGCTTGTATTCGCCGAAAAATGTGATATAATAATTATTCAGTAAACTATATCGAGGTGTTTTTATGACAAAAGTAGATATATTCTCCGGTTTTCTCGGAGCGGGAAAGACGACTCTTATCAAAAAGCTCATAAAAGAGGCTTACCGCGGCGAGATGCTCGTCGTGATCGAGAATGAATTCGGAAAGATCGGCATCGACGGCGGCTTTCTTCGCGAAGCGGGCATTGAGATCACCGAAATGAACTCAGGCTGCATCTGCTGCAGTCTCGTGGGAGACTTCGGCAAGGCGCTCGCAAAGGTCATGGAGGAGTATCATCCGGACAGGATAGTGATCGAGCCGTCGGGAGTCGGCAAACTCTCCGACGTCATCCGCGCCGTACAGAACGCGGGAGTCGAGGGCATGGAACTCAACGCATTCACGACCGTCATCGACGCGACGAAATGTAAAATGTATATGAAAAACTTCGCGGAATTCTACCGCAATCAGATAGAGTTTGCGTCGTCCATAATCCTCTCGAGAACGGACGGAATAAAGAAAGAAAAGCTCGACGGCGCAGTTGAGATCATCCGTTCGCTGAATACGAACGCCTCCCTTATCACGACTCCGTGGGACGAGATCGACGGCAAGATCATTCTCGAGACGATGGAACAGCGAAACACTCTCGAAGCGGAGCTTGAGCGCCTGCTCGAGGAGCAAAAGGAACACGAGCACGAACATCATCACCATCACCATGAGGACGGCGAGGAGTGCGACGATCCCGAGTGCGAATGTCACCATCATCACGGCGATGACGACGATGACGACGATCATCACGAACATCACCACCATCATCACGATGATGATGAAGATGAAGACGAACATCATCACGAGCATCATCACCACGAGGACGGCGAAGAGTGCGACGACCCCGAGTGCGAATGTCACCATCATCACGACGATGACGACGATCATCACGAACATCACCATCATCACCACGGCCACGACGCCGACGAGGTGTTCACGAGTTACGGATTCGAGACGTCAGACCTCTTCACAAAACAGTTCATCGAGGACGCGCTCGACGAGCTTATGACCGGAAGATTCGG
>JAFXNX010000116.1 GCA_017529175.1 Clostridia bacterium | reverse complement strand
CAACACCACGATCATGCCCACCGTTACTACCAAAATCCAGCAGCTCTTCAACTATAAGGGCTAAGCACGACTGCGGAGCGGCGTCTTCGGATGCCGCTCCGCAGACAAAAACTAATGCAGAAAGGAAAAACGCATGAAAAAAACCATTACACTTCTGCTCACGGCGCTCATGCTCGTGTTTGCACTGACCGGATGCGTCAGAACAGACATCGGCGTAACGCTCAATAAAAACGGAACCGGCAGCGTATCTGCGTCATTCGGTATTGAAAAAAGCGTTTACGATCAGCTGACGGCTCTCGGCGGCTCGGATCTCTTCGACGGAAAAACTCCCGAAGCCGTCAAATACGGCGATACCACATATATGACCGTTACCGAAACCAAAGAGTACGGCTCTTATGAGGAAATCAAGGAAGCCCTGCTCGATATGACGTATGACACGGATAAACTCGATAGTTTCACTGGTGAAGACGAGCCGGAAGACGATCCTTCCGATTATACGCTTTATCAGCCCGAAACCGAAAAGAAAAACGTGAAAGTATTTGATTCGGTCAATCTGGAAAAGATGGAAGGTATCTTCTACTCTGTTTACACTTTCAGAGCTACGGTCAACCCGCCCGAAGTCAGTAACGATCAGCTGAAAGGCTCGTATAAGATGACGATCACGGTTAATATGCCGGATAAGATCACCCAGAGCAAAGGCGGCACTCCTGACGGAAAGACAATCGTCTTTGATTTTGACGATCTCACCGAAGCAAGCGAAATCGCCGCCGTATCTGAGGTAACCAACTACGGAGTTATCATCGGGATCTGCGCCGCGTTGCTTGTTGCCGCAGTCGTATTCGTCATCGTTATCAAGAGGAAGCAATAAGGAGGCGCTGAAATGATAAGACCGATACTTCCGCCTGTCCTTCCTCCGATCACTCCGATTGTGAAGGTAGCAGCCGCTGATTTTGTCTTGCAAATCGCTGCCGGTGCGGTTATCCTCGGCATTTTTACGCTTGCCGTATGGATTATACTGCGCCATTCAAAAAAGGATCTGAACGAGCCGATCATTCCGGCTGCGCTTGTTGCATACGCGGGAGTCGGTCTTATTCTGCTCCTTGTTCACGGGATATCCATCGCGGCGATACAGGGGTTGATCCTCTGTGCGATTCTGCTCTGGGCAAGCCTGTCGGATATCGCAAAGCACGAGGTTCCGGATTTCATAACCGCCGCGATCCTTATCCTTGCGTTTGTCGGATTTGAACCCGCAAACCTGCCTTCGATGCTGATCGGCGCAGCGGTGGTGTTCATCCCTCAGCTGCTCGTTTCGGTTCTCAGACCAAAAAGAGCGATAGGCGGCGCGGATATAAAGATCTCCACGGCGCTCGCTTTTCTGCTCGGTGCCGAAAAAGGGATCTTCGCGCTGCTCGTCGGTATGCTCTTAGGCGTCATCATCATGTTAATCGTCAGAAAAATCCGTAAGGAAACGAACAAGGAGCCGTTTGCGCTCGTACCGTTCCTCAGTTTTGGAGCGATGCTGGCGTTCATAATCTGAAATGCTCCGGAAAGAGAGGAAACCAATTGAAAAACAGAACTATCATAGGAATTATCTGCATTGTTCTCGCTCTGGTGGTCACCTTTGCCGTTGCTCCGCTTGTGAATAAGCTCGCAGAAAGCAAGGTGGATATCGTCAGAATGAAAAGCGATGTGGTACAGGGACATCAGATCTCTGATAACGACGTGGAGGTCGTTAAGGTCGGCGGATATAATCTCCCCGCCGACGTTATCGTAAGAAAAGAATATGTGGTCGGCAAGTTCGCCGCGACAGATCTGAAAGCCGGAGATTATCTGCTCCCGTCAAAGCTCTCCACTACGTCGGATAAGGCAAA
Source organism: Clostridia bacterium (assembly GCA_017529175.1). The sequence continues at coordinate 1,025 of JAFXNX010000116.1, read as the reverse complement.
CGACGTGTTCAGAACACTCAACGGCGATAAACAGGCGATCAGCATTACAATCCAGACCTTCGCCGGCGGTTTGTCGGGCAAACTCGAAAACGGTGATATCGTGCAGCTTGTCGTATATGAAAACGACACCTCAAAAGCGATTATGCCCGGCGCGCTCACCTATGTGAAAGTGATTACGACCACTACTGCGGAAGGCGCGGATAAGGACGAACTGACGGTAAACGAGGATGGCACATACGAACTGCCGTCTACGGTTACTCTGCTCGTAAACCGCGAACAGGCAAAGCTGCTCGTGGAATATGAAAACAGCGGCAGAATCCACGCAGATCTCGTATTTCGCGGCGATGACGCAACCGCACAGAAATTTCTCGACGCACAGGATGAGTATTTCAGACAGATGAAAGAAAAGACCGAGGAAGGAGAAACAACGGATACCGGAGATGAGGACGGCGAAGGGTTCGATATCGTACAGTACGCCAATGACATCATTAACGGCAAAGTCCCGGCTTACCTCCCCGAAACGGAGGTGAGCGGCGATGAGTAAAACAATCGCAGTATGGGGTTCGCCGAACTCAGGAAAGACAACCTTCACCACCAAACTCGCGCAGACGATTTACGAGAAGTACCAGGCGACGGTTATCGTTCTGTATGCGGATAACGAGACACCTGCACTCCCCGTTATCTTTCCGAACTACAAAAAGGAAGATATGTTCTCGGTAGGAACAGCGCTCGCAAAAACGGATATCGCCCAGGAGGACGTCATCAAGCAGCTTGTAACGATCAAGCAGAAGCAGAACTTAGGCTTTCTCGGTTTCACGGACGGTGAAAACAGGTACACCTACCCGTCGTTCGACGAGACGAAAGTCAGAACGCTTCTCACGGTTCTGTCAACGCTTGCGGATTTCGTGATAGTTGATTGCACGAGCAGTCTGAAAAACCCGATCTCCCGTGTTGCGATTAAGGAAGCCGACGAGGTGATCCGGCTCGCATCGCCTGACCTCAAATCCGTCAGTTTCTTTGCCTCT
>JAFXNX010000115.1 GCA_017529175.1 Clostridia bacterium | reverse complement strand
ATAAGAAGATAAAGAAATCGACAAACCGGGATTTGTGAGGATAATGAAAATGAACTACAAGGTAATATACGCAGCAATTATCATTCGGGCAGTATTTTTCCGAAATTTCTCTGCCATACCGTCCGAATCATTGTTTTCATCCCGCATTCTCATAATATACGGGTGCGGTGAACTGAGGCCGCATTATTGATCGTGGTGCTGATAATCTATATCCTCATCGATCATTTTCAGCATGATATTTGCAAATACCGGGTCAAACTGTGTGCCGCTTCCTTTTTCGATCTCCTCGCGTACGACGTTTTGCGGGAGCACGTCGCGGTAGCTGCGAAGACTCGTCATCGCGTCATAGGCGTCGGCGACTGCGATTATGCGAGCCTCTTCCGGAATATCGTCACCGGAAAGCCCGTCGGGATAGCCTTTTCCGTCATAACGTTCGTGGTGCCAGTGAGCGCCGACCGCCATTCGGGGCATTTCCGTAGTCTTGGAGAGTATGTGCGCGCCGGTGGCAGGGTGTGTCTTGATGACGTCATACTCTTCCGCTGTCAGCTTACCGGGCTTGTTGATCACAGCGTCCGGTATGCCGATCTTGCCTACGTCGTGCAAAAGCCCCATCATGTAGATCTCTTCCTGCTTTTTGGCGGAATAGCCGTAGCGCCGTCCGATCTCCTTTGAGTATTCGGCGACACGTCCGGAATGACCGTTGGTATAGGTGTCCTTGGCGTCGATCGCCGCCGCGAGCGACTCGACCACGTTCATACTGAGCCTTGTGAACTGCGCTTTCTTCTTTGCCGAGCGGATCATGATGACGAGCAGTACGGCGATCATCGCCATGATCGCGATGATCGTAAAGATCAGCGTATACTTCAGCTGAGCGAAAGTGCTCGTCGCGTCGGACACTGAGATACACGTCCAGTCGTTGGACACGGAAACCGTATAGACGATGTATTCCGAGCCGTCGAATTTGAATGAAAAGAAGTTTTCTCCGGACGCGCGCATCCGGTCGACGAGCGCGTTTCCAAACGTCCCGCTCTCGGAAAGATAGTTGTGTCCTATCTGCGATCTGTCGGAATGGGCGATCACCTGATACTTACGGTCGAGAACTATCTCTTTTGTCGATCCTCCCTGTGCTGCGATCTCTTCCGAGGCGACCTGCAGCGGTTCGATCGACAGGTCCATCGCGGCAACACTCTTTGTATCGCAGAGCGTTTTGGATAACGTTATCATGACCGTGTTCGTCTGCGCGTCTATATAAGGGTCGACGACGGTGACGCGCCCGAGGTTTGCGCGGGCGCCTGTGTACCACGGGCGGTCGATGGCAACGTAATCATCATCGGGCACCCAGTCGGTGCCGTCCATATACTCGCCGTAGATGTATCCGTAAAAGCCTGTTGAGTTCCTTTCGGTGATGCTTAAGAGGGCGGGAGTTTCGCTGACGAGAAAGTCATGGATCTCGTCCCGTGTCTTCCCGGAACGTATCATGCTGTCGAGCGAGTAGCAGGCAAATTTCAAGGTGTCGACGCCTCTTGCGAGATACTTGTCGATCTGCTCAGCAGACGTCGCGGCGTTCAGCTCTCCGCTCTTGATGATCTTTTGCCTGGTCTCGGAGTATAAAAAGGAGTAGTAGACAAGGATCATGCTCAAAAACAACAGGATCACAAGCACGGTTATCGAAACGCTCCGCAATCTGGATATTCTTATTTCCGATCTGCCGTTCATCGCGCGTCCCCTCTCCTTAGGTTTCTGAATGTTCACTTGACCGTGGTAATGTCGCTTCCGAACCACTTTTTGGATATCTCGCCCAGCGTTCCGTCGGCTTTCATCATACTGATGGTATTCTGCACCGCATCCCTCAGCTCCTGATCGTCCTTCCTGAAGCCGATGGCGCATTCCTCTTCACTGAAACCGTCGGGAAGCACGAAAAACTGCTCGTCGCTTGATGAAATGAAATAGTAAGCGTTCAGTGAGTCGACGAACGCAGCGTCCACGTCTTTACTCGCCAAACTCTGCATGAGTTCCATGTTGCTGTTAAATGTTACGACCTCAAAATCCGCTCTGAGCTCGGAGTCTTCCAGCACTTCCTGCGTCGAATTGCCGGACTGTACGCCGACCTTCTTGCCCTTGAGGTCGTCCAGTCCGAAAATGTCGCTGTCACCGTCGACAACAAAGATCAAATCGTTCTTGACGTACGGATCCGACAAGGTCATCGACTCCGCGCGCGCGGGCGTCACGGACATACCGCTCCAGATGCAGTCGATCTCACCGCTGTTCAGCGCGTCCTCCTTGGTTTCCCAGTCAATTGGCTGTGTCACCAGCGAAATACCGAGTCTTTCGCAAACCTCTTTTGCTATGTCAATGTCAAATCCAACGATCTCTCCGATCTCGTCGATGAAACTCATCGGCGGGAATTCCGTATCGACACCGAGAACAAACCGGCCGGCGTCGAGGACCTTTTGCAAAGAATCGTCGATCTTTGACGTGTCCTTCTTTGCGCCGCAGCCGCAGACGGTGATAAGCAGCGCCGCAGCCGCGATCAATGCAAATATTCTTATAATTACAGCTTTTTTCATGTTTTCTCCCGATCACCGTCTGCAGAAACAGACCGGCGTTAGATCTATCCTTTCAGATCTCGAAGATAAGTATCGATACGGTTCATGATCAGATCGAGCGCGACCTCGTTTCTGCCGCCTTCAAGCACGATGATGTCCGCCATTTTCTTACTCGGCTCGACGTATTTTTCATGCATGGGCTTGACGGTCGTAAGGTACTGGCTGACGACCGAATCGATGGATCTGCCGCGTTTCTTTACGTCTCTCGTAAGACGGCGCAGGATTCGGACGTCCGCGTCCGTATCGACGAAGATCTTGATGTTCATAAGATCCGTAAGGCGTTCGTCGGCGAAGATCAAGATACCTTCAACAAGGATGACAGGCGCGCTCGGAACGATTTTTGTTTTGTCCGAACGGTCGTATATCGTGAAATCGTAAACCGGAGACGCCGCCTCGTGTCCGGAGATCAACGCGCAAAGATCCTCGATCATCAGATCGGTGTCAAACGCGTCGGGGTGGTCGTAATTTGTTTTGCAGCGCTCCTCGTAGCTGATCGAATGCTGTTCTTTATAGTAATCATCGTGATACAGAACGGTGACGTTATCGCCGAAACGTTCGACGATCTTTTGTGTGATAGTCGTCTTTCCGCTTCCGGTACCGCCGGCGATACCGATGATAAGAGGTCTTGTCATATCGCTGCTCTCCCCGTCTTTTCTTATGTTACATAAATATGATACAACAGAATTCGCACTTTTGCAATATTTTTTTAACAGTTCAGCTTCAGTGATCCGCCCGGCCGTCCGACGTTTTTTTCGCAAATTGTTTGCGGAGTCGATTGAAATAAATATTTGATTATGCTATAATGTTCACAGAGCAGTCAAAATCTGCATATAATTTTTGCACATTTAAAGATATAATGCATCAGTTATATTTTGAGAAAGCGGGAGTGACGACATGAAAGAAGCAGTTCACTTCATTTTACACGTTTTCGGTTTTGAGAAGCTGAGCCGGTACGAAAACGAATATTTGCACGAAGCAAATATGCGAAGCAGCAGCTATATGGGAGGCATCGTCGTTTTGCTCGAGATCTGGATGCTGATCCGGCAAACGTATTCGAAGATCGTTCCCAAAGTCCAGGCGGGCGGAGATTTCTCCGAGCTGTTTATTAAATACACCTCCAAGTACTGGCTGTTCATGCTGATCGGTCTCGGTGTAATGCTCTTCTGTATATTCCAGAAAAGCAAAAAGCTTTCCAAGGGGCGCTTCATAACTCTCGTTACGATAGGCTGCGCCTGCATCCTGTACACCTCCGTTCTGAGCCTTGAAACGTTCACAAAGGAAAGTGATTCGATAACGCCGGTAATGGCAGGCATCATGAACGCGATGCTCGTATCCATTTACGTTTTACTGTTTGTGATCGGCGCGGCGATCATTGTCTATTCCATGTTCAAGTATCTGAAGAACAGAAGGATCGTCATACTTGAACATCTGACCATCACCTGTTTCAGCCTTATCTGTCTTGCGTTCGGCATATTCGTATCCTACAGCGACTTCTGGGGCGGAAAAGAGATCATTTGCTTCTTAACGATGGTCATCTACGTCGGATGTCTTCTGATTTACCGTCCGTACATCACGATACTCATGCTCGGAGCAAGTTTCCTCGGATTCTACTACATCCTTTTAACTTTCCGGGAGGGACTTACATTCCAGAGCCAGGAGGTCGTGATCGGCGGAGTTGCGAGAAAGATCATCTCGGGCGACTCCGTGAACTACGTCACGTTCCTGATCTCTCTTACAACGATCTGTTTTGCTATCTACCACGGCCGTCTGAACGAGGCTAAAAAGACGAAAGCTCTGGAAAAGAGCGCGACGGAAGACGCCCTGACCGGGATGTATAACTACAACTGTTTTTCGGATCTTGCAAAAGAGAACGTTCAAAGTCTGCCGGAGGAAAACATAGAAGAGAACGTATTTTTGTTCCTCGACGTTCACAATTTCAAAGCGTTCAACGACCAGAGAGGATTCGAGGCGGGCGATAAATTCCTGATCACGCTCGGGGGCTACGTGTCCGATATCTTCTCCGATTCGCTGTGCGCCAGACAGGCCGACGACCATTTCGTCGTGCTGACAAAAACGGAAGGGTTACGGGAAAGGCTCGACTTGCTGAACGGACTCGTCCGCGACTACGACGACGAAATACTGCTCAGCATCAACTGCGGCGCGTATCACCTGAACAATACGGACGAGGATCCGCGCATGGCGATCGACAGAGCCCGTTACGCTGCTCACCTGATAAAGAACCGTTTCCAGACCGTCTACGTCGAATATGACAAGACGATGAGCGAGGAATATCATAAGAGACTGTACGTCGTAAATAATATCGACAACGCAGTTCAGAACGGCTGGATCGTACCGTTCTATCAGCCTGTAGTATGGTCTGACACGGAAGAGCTTTGCGGGTGTGAAGCGCTGGCGCGCTGGATGGACCCGGTATACGGCCAGCTGTTCCCGAACGAGTTTATCCCCGTTCTTGAAGAGTACCGTCTGATACATAAGCTCGACAAATCCATTTTCGAATCGGTTTGTAAGGATCTCAGGGAATCGATCGACGCGGGAAGACCCGTGGTCCCGGTGTCGCTTAACTTCTCGAGACTTGATTTCGAGCTGATGGACGCGGTCGGAGAGCTTGAGAGCATCGTCGCTGAATACGGCATCTCAAAAGATCTGATCCACGTCGAAGTGACGGAGAGCGCGCTGACGGACAATTTCTCAAAGCTGAACGAAGCGATGAACCGTATCAAAGAGCTCGGCTATTCGTTGTGGCTGGACGATTTCGGAAGCGGGTATTCTTCTCTCAACGTCCTCAAGGATTATCAGTTCGACGTTATCAAGATAGATATGCGTTTCTTATCCAACTTTGAGAACAGCGAGAAATCGAGAGTTCTTATCGACTGCATCGTCAATATGGCGGGCAGGATCAATATGCTTACGCTGACGGAAGGCGTTGAAACGGAAGCGCAGGCGGAATTCCTTGACAAGATCGGATGCACCCGTCTGCAGGGTTATCTGTTCGGCAAGCCGATACCGAAGGACAAACTGTACGAGCGTATCGGAGACGGCGAGCTGACCGTGTCCGAAAAGATACTGTAAAAAACGTATTAATGAAAATTTTGAAAAGAGTATTTGTCATACCGCTCGTCGCTGCGCTGACGTTCGCGGTGAGCTTCACCGTCTGCGCCGTTATCGCGATAGTGCGGCACGACTCATCGTTCAGTTATTCTCCGGTGTATACCGAGGGCTCGGGCTCGTTAGTCGTTGCGGACGTGAACGAGCTGAAGAAGGTCAACGACACCTTCGGACACAGCGCCGGAGACGATTATCTTCGCAAAGCCTGCAACACCGTTTGCAGAATATTCGATCACAGCCCCGTTTTCCGCGTGGGAGGAGACGAGTTCGCGGTAGTGGCGCAGGGCGATGATTACAAGAATATGGAAGAACTGCTCGGAAAGGTGCGCGAGTACAACGAGGCTGCCGTTCGTGACGGCGGTATCGTCATCGCGTGCGGAATGTCAAAGTTCGGAGAGGACGACGTCTGCGTCGCCGACGTTTTAGAGAGAGCGGACCGTTTGATGTACGAGAACAAAAGCTTTCTTAAAAGCTGAAAATTACAAATGAAGCGCACCGGCGCTACCCGTCTGAGGCGCATCGGTTTTCCCGGGCGGATCCGTTCGGGAAAAGTCAATGACGGCGGGCATTGTTGCCCGCCTCATTTCATCCGGACGGATTTTTCAAATATGATCGAAAACAGGTGAGAGTATGAGATCAATAAAATGGCGCGGCGTTTTGCCGGATATTGAAGCGATAAGACCGACTTGCGTTCTTGTCGTCGAGGCAAAAGACAGAAAGTTCTACGCGCATATCGAAGACGGCGCCGGCGGGAAAGCGTTTGCGGAAAAACTGAATTCCGAAGTTCTGAGTGTCGTAATGACAGAATGCGACGGACAAGGGACGTCAGGCGCGATGCCGTGGGAACTGCCGGGCGACGCTGTAAAAACAACGCCCGAACCGGGAGATATCGTTCTTCGCCCGGACGGGAAAATCGCCGTATGTTACGCCGAAGGCAGCGCGGAGGCGGCAAAGCTCGCTTCGATCGGAAACAAAAGAGGAGAAGAACTGCAAGACGCCTTTGGCGGCGGCGACGTTCGAGCAACGTTTTACCTCGAGTGGGGAGAATAGGCCGGAAAAACGCCCGGAAAAGGCAAAAACAGACAAGTATACGACCTCATAAAACGTTTGTTTTATTTTAGAGGTGTGCTATAATAGTTATATAAACGGTGTGACCGAACGGAGTGTTTATGAAAAACGCAAGACTTATCAGATTTATCAGTATAGTTCAGTGCGCTGCGATCCTTATGGGCGCTGTGCTGTTGCTTGGATTTACGTCGCGCGTCGGCGCCGCCTCGCCGGACCGGACGATAGACGGAGTCAGCCTATATTATAAAGAGTTTCCGCACGACGGGACGACAAAGAGTTCTTTGGTGATAACGTGCGACGAGGATCATTTCTTGTACCGTGGGATAAACAGTATCACCGGCACGTTCGGCGCGGGTAACACGTTCATCGCGGGAAATACTTATCACATCGAGGTAAAACTCGAGTCTTTAGTCGGTTACCGCTTTGCAGATCCTCTTACGGCGACGCTTTCGGGGCGCGCCGGCGCTGTCTCGTCGAGATCGGTCTCGAACAACTCGGAGACTGTCTATGTCGGATTTGATATCAGGATTAACAGCGACGAAGAGATCGAATGTATAAAGATCTCGTTTGATAAGAGACTGCCTGTTGTGGCAGACGTCGTATCCGATTATGTAAACATGGGAGTCACGGTCCTTGATCCCAACCAGAAGGACGCCTCGGTGATCAGATTTACGTCCGTATACTACAACTGGGAGAGCGCCGGCGGCAGCGGGCTTGATCTGAACGACAGGTTTTCGTTCGGCAAGGAATACAGGAAATATATGAGCTTCAAGCTCGAAGGCAGTACCGTTATGAAGTTCTCGGAGAATACTGCCCTTCTCCTCAACAAAGTAATGGAGTCAAGATACCGCGTTGAGGTGGTAAACTGCAAGCCGACCGAGATAAACTATTACTTGTACATAAGCCCGGTATTTCCGGGATACATCGGGGAGAGCGAGGACTATCCGGTCGACTGTTACAGCTTCAGCGACTTCAAGGAAGCGCTCGAAAACCCCGCGTACAAGTACGTCAGACTCAACGACGTGTCGGGAGAAGCGGGAAAGATACCGAATATCAAGGGAAGCGGCAAATATTACCCGATCACGACTTCCGGCGAAAAAGTGATAGAAATTGCAGGGAATGCGAGCTTTGAGTTTGAATATGAAAGCGGTTTTGACCGTTATTACTTACAGCCGGTGGCGTTTATCAGTATAAACGACACGACGACGATCAGGGGCGACGGATCTCTTACGTACTTAGCTCCGAGGTGCGATGAACCGACGCTTCTCAACGCGCTGATAAACAACAGATCGGCTCTGACGGTAGAGGGCGGCGTTAAGCTGACGGAAAGAACGACTCACGTCAACAACCCCGTAGCGGGGAGCAGTATCTATCAGGGATACTCGGGAGCGTCGCTTACCGTCAACGGCGCAGAGTTCTTAACGAACAGATTCTCCGGAATGGAAAACGGCGTCGCGGCGGTGAAGATCGAAGCGGGACGCGCGACGATAAACGCAGGTTATTTCAAGTGCGAAAAAGGCGGTAATGATACGAAAACGATATTCGGACTCGTTATCGCGTCGACCTCGGCGAATGTCCGTATCAACGGCGGACAGTTTGAAAAGATGCTCCTTCCCGCGGGGAAGTTCCCCGAGGATTATATAGACGATGACCGCGCTCTCCTTATCGACGGAGTCGAGTATTCGCATACGGAATCGGTGCAGATACAGAAGGGGACGGTCACGGTCCGCTCGCTTTCGTCTTCTGTCGCGGCGAGCGTAAACTCTCCGAGCCCGTCGTCGCATCCCGGAGATACGGTATATTTCCCGTACGATAACAATTCTCTTCATTACAAAGTGACAGGTCTTCAGTGGTACGACGAAACGGCGTCGCGCCTCATCCCGTACGACGAGTATTTCACAGCAGGTCACAGATACAGCGTTACGTTCCACGTTTACGCGGACGATTTTATAAGATTCAAAGCGAGCGGCAGCACCCCGTCGGTCAGCGTGACGGTCAACGGAAAGAGCGCGTCCGTCTCGAAGTCGCCGAATTCTTCGGCGAGCGAGGGGATCGTTGTGAGAGCGGACCTCGGCACATGTCCGTGGATCCTCGACTGCGTTTCCGTGGCGGTGATCAAACCGCGCGCCGGCATGAGCGCGTCGAGCGTCGGAAGTACCGACAGCGCGCATTGCGAAGTGCTGAGTAACAGCTCGGAGTGGTACGACATTACGGCAGGAAGATTTCTTTCGACCGCGGACAAGTTTATCGCCGGGCACAAGTACAGAGCCGTGATCTGGGTCAAAGCGTCGGGAGGATATACGTTCAAAACGGACTCGTCGTTAAACCCGGACGTTACGGGAAAGGTCAACGGTATCGAAGTTCCTGTAAATACCGCATTCGAGCAGGATGCGAGAGAGATCGTTGAACTGACATGTGAATTTGAATGCGCGGATTCGCTTCCCGGGGACGTCAACGAAGACGGCGAGGTAAATCTCAAGGACGCGACTCTCGTAAGACGCTATTACGTCGGAGGCTGGAACGTCTCGATCAATACCGCAAACGCCGACGTCGATAACAACGGAACTATCAACTTAAAAGACGCAACTCTCATAAGGCGCTACTACGTCGGCGGATGGGGAGTCGCTTTGATCAAAAACTGATAAGGAGAAAACGATATGTTAAAAGGAGTACCCGCGATAATACCGCCCGAGCTTCTCGCAGCTCTTTGCGAGATGGGACACGGAGACGAATTCACGATAGGAGACGCAAACTTTCCCGCTCACTCGTACTGCGACAGAGTTATCAGGATGGACGGGCATAATATCCCGGAAATACTTGAGGCGATCCTTGAGCTGATCCCGCTCGATCAGTACGTCGCATCCCCGGTGACCGTCATGGAGATACCGGAGGACGCCGGGATCAAAGACCCGATCACAAATACCTACGCAAAAATAGCGAAAGACGCCGACGGACGCGACGGGCTCCTCGAGTACGTCGAACGCTTCAGCTTCTACGACAGAGTAAAGGAAAAGAGTTTGTTCGTAATTATGACGGGCGAGAAGTCCCTTTACGCCAACGTGATAATCAGAAAAGGCGTTATTTGATATAACAGCAGAATAGCAGCAGAATATAACAGTGTAACCTGCGCGGGCTAAAATACAATTGACTATTGAATAAAAACGGGGATGTAAAAACTCAAGTTTTTTACACAATGTCATTAAGTTAAGAAAAAGAATTGACTAATGACGAAAAGAGCCCGTCGATTTTTGAGCAATTCAAAAATCGACGGGGGTCTTTTTTTATATCAATCTAATGAAATAATATTGCAGAATTAACACATATCTTATTATGCCATTTCTATAGGTATCCATAGTTCAATATACCGAGTAAAAACGTTGTTTTGCGGCTGCGGTATGTCGTGCCAGTGGATACATTCAACTTCGGGTGAGTTTGCAAATCTATATCCGGATGAGGGCAGCCATTCACTGACGATGCGTCGTCGCAGATCGGGCAAAGTGGTTGCCGGATAGTTGATACGCTCCGTTTCGCAGATCACATAGAGCTGTTTCGGAATCACGATCTTTTCAAATTCATTCGCCCTCTCATCATATCCAAGCGCTTTTGCAAAATTGTTTGTATACCACTCGTCGAGTTCTTCGGCTATGTAGTAATCAAATCCGTCGTCATCCAAATTCATGACAATGTTATAGCTGTGTTCTCCATAATGCATCCCGGAATAATTCATTCCGGCAAGTAAATACTGGTTAAGCCTCGTTTTGTTATGAAATTCCTTTTGCTGTGCATAACGGTTTTCCGGAGTTCCGGTGAAGCGTTTTTTGAAACCTATGAGTGTCATCTCAGGCTTTTCTTCGATCCTGTAATCCATAATACTACCGCCTTCCAAAGATAATTTCAGTACAAGACGGGAAAAGGACTTAAGCGCTTGCCCGTTGCCACGTGCCTGCGACGGGTTTACTCCGTGAAATTTCGTAAACGCTCTTGAAAAGCTGACAGGGCTGTCATATCCGTATTTCAGCGCAATGTCTATCACTTTTGCATCGGTACTTACGAGCTCCGCTCCGGCGCAAGAAAGACGTCGGCAGCGTATATACTCACCGAGTGTGTAACCACAAAGAATGCCGAACACTCGCTGAAAATGATAAGACGAAGAATAGCTCCTCGCCGCGACGCCCGTGTCAATCGTAAACTCAAATTATTATAATATACTTACTTTTTGTAGGATTACAATAGATGTGTGACAATAAGGGAAAAAGAGATGACGAATGAGAGAACCTGTGATACAGTATAGTTGCTGACACCAACTGAAAGGCAGGTCACCCACTCGTCATGAATACTGTAACACAAAAGATGCTGT
>JAFXNX010000114.1 GCA_017529175.1 Clostridia bacterium | reverse complement strand
TTGTAATATTCCCGTAGACAACAGCGCTCTTCTATGGTAAGATGATGGTAGTTCATATGAATCTCCTCTCGGTGTTTGGTGTGTGGTAACTCTATTCTACCAGAGATTTATATGAACTTCTTCTTTTTTTGCTTCTTTTTTTCTTGTTTCTCTTTTCCTTCCTGTTGCACTTGATAGTATAATTCACCGATATAATAAAAATATCCACCCGTTTCGCGGATGGATATTTCAGAGCGAAGACAAACTTGGTAGAGTGGCAATGATTAAGAGAAACCAAAAGGGCGGAGGAAGCATAACAGAAGTACAGAGATAAAGTAAACAGACGAAAAATGGCGGGCAAAATGCCCGCCATCATTGCCTTTCACCGTTATCGCCCTCTGACGTATTCATATACGCCGACGATGGCGAGATTGACGAATCTACCTGCGTTTCTCTCACTCTGGTTCAGACTGCAGACTTTGTCTGCAGTCTGAAATATCCACCCGTTTCGCGGGTGGATATTTATTATACCGGTATATTAACCGACGGGGAATATGCTGCCGCCGATAAATTCTCTTATCAGACTGTTTCTCGGAACGTCCTCGCACGAGAGTCCGAGAAAATACTCGAGGAATTTGAGAAGACGTTTTGCTTCCGGATACGTCGCGGAATCCTTCGGTATAGCGAAGAGAAGCGGCTCCGCGAAAGTCTTGAGCACCGCGAGCTCGTAGAGGGAGGCAGAGTTGAACATAACGTCGGCGCATTCCTGGAAGGGGAAGATATGGCGTTCCTCTCCGCGGCGTACGGATTGCCAGCGCGAGAGAGTGTTTTCCGCAGAAAAGCCGCGCGTCCTCGCGTCGCGCACCATGCGCCGTATTTCGCGGTTGTCGGTCGTCGGTATGCGGTTGTGCTCGTCGATATTGAGAGCGGTCACGGCGCTGATATAGACCTTGTATTTGTCCTCGGGCTTTATCGCGTATGACATCTTGTCGTTGAGCCCGTGGATGCCCTCTATGACGAGGACTTCGTTCTTTCCGATGCGCGTGGCGCCCGTATTGAACTCGGGTATGCCCGTCTTGAAATTGAAGGTGGGCAGTTCTGCCGCCTCGCCCTTCAGCAGCGCGCACATCTGCTCGTTGAAAAGCTCGATATTGAGCGCTTCGAGACATTCAAAATCGTATTCTCCGTTCTCGTCCTTCGGCGTAAGCGTCCGCTCGACGTAATAGTTGTCGGCGGCGATAGGATGCGATTTGAGCCCTACGTTGCCGAGCTGGATGGAGAGACGGTGTGAAAACGACGTTTTTCCGGATGAAGAGGGACCCGCTATCATTACGATACGGCGCCCTTCTTCTTTTATACTGCGCGCGATCTCACCGATAAGATGCTCCTGATACGCTTCGGACGCGAGGATGATATCGCATCCTTCGCCTCTCGCGATGGCGTCGTTCAGCGCGCCGACCGTTGCAACTCCTATGTTCGCGCCCCACTCGTTCGATTTCTTCATAGTGGAGAAGAGCTTCATCGGTATGGTATCGCTCCACGTCTCCTGCTTCAGCGATTTGCGCGGAAGAGTGAGGAAGAGACCGCCGTCGAGCTTCTTCAGGTCGAACATATTGATATATCCCGCGGACGGCGGCATATATCCGTAGTAATAGTCGAAGTAGTTGCCGAGACGGTAGACGTTCGTCACGGAGGTGCGGCGGTAGTGGAAGAGCCTTTCCTTATCCGTCATTCCGAAGCGGCGGAACAGTTCCGTCAGCTCATCCGTCGGCATCTTGGATTTTTCAAATTTTTCGTCGTTTGCGACGTATCGTCTCATCGTCTGCTCTATCTCTTCCACGGCGTCGTCCGTAAGAAGCTCTTCGGCGTCGCCGCTTTTCGGCTTTAAGCTGAAATAGAGTCCGTCGCCGATGGAATACTCAAGCTTGACCGATCTTATGTGCTTCCCGAGAACGTGAGTTACCGCGCGAAGGAGCATCATCGTCGCTCCGCGCTCGTAAGTCTTATATCCGTCGGGATCCTTCGCCGTTATGAAGGTGAGCTCGTAACGTCCGTCGCTCGTCGGAAAAGTGCAGGCGGCGCCGACGTTTTTATTGAGCTCGATCAGTTTTTGATTCACTTTTGCGAGGATGATCGGAGCGTCGTAGCCGCTCTGATATTTTTTTGCCAAAGAGAGAAACGTCTCACCCTCGGTATTCGCAAGTTCTTCGTTTTTGTAGTAAAGTTTCATTTTCGCTCCGTATTCCGCGACAGTCATTCGTTATAATATCCGTGATCATTTCGTACGGATATTGATACAACGCCCTAATCAACCTTTTTAATTATAATTAATTATTTGTCAAAATGCAAGCTATATCACTATAAATTCTTATATTATTGACTGACCTTGACGATTATGCTATAATGAGACGAATAAAAAACAAGGAGTGTCAAAGGTGATGAACGCTTTGATAACGGGAGTCTCCGGAGGTATGGGCGGCGCCGCGGCGCGGCTCCTTTCAAGATCCGGATACAGCGTGACCGGACTTGACCTAAAGCCCCCGCGGGACGGCGCCGGTATAGATTTTATTGAAGCCGACCTATGCCGCGCGGAGGACATATCGTCCGCTTACGAACGCCTGGCGGCGCAGGGAAAACAGTTCGACTGCATTATCAATATGGCAGGGATATACGACCTTGACTCGCTCGTCGAAATGGGAGAAGAGGAGTTTATCCGAATTTTCAACGTCAATCTGTTCGCCGCCTACCGGGTCAACAAAACGTTTTTGCCGCTTTTAAAGCCGGAAGGCAGGATAGTTATCACCGCGAGCGAGCTCGCTCCCCTCGATCCTCTGCCTTTTACAGGCATCTATGCTATAACAAAATCGGCTCTCTCAAAATACGCGTATTCGCTCCGTATGGAGCTTCAGCTTCTCGGGTATCACGTTATAGAGCTTCGACCGGGAGCTGTCGACACGGGACTTCTCGACGTTTCGACAAGAAGACTTGACGAGTTCACGGGCGCAACGGAGCTTTACGCAGTGAATGCGGAAAAATTCAAGAGTATAGTCGACAGAGTGGAAGCGAGAAAGGTATCCCCCGAAAAGGTCGCAAAACTTTTGCTTCGCGCGCTGTCGTCAAAGCGTCCGAAGTTCGTTTACAAGATCAACCGCAATCCCCTTCTTCTTCTGTTGAACGCACTTCCCGACAGGATACAGACGGGGATCATCAAAAGAATACTGAAGACTCGTACTTGATACGAAAAGGAGAGAAATATGCTCAGAATAATACCTACTCCGAAAAAACTTGAAGTAAAAGACGGAACTTTTTCTCTTGCAGGAGCGAGAATATTTGTAAACGACTGCGCAGACCGCAGAGTGGTCGCCGCGGCAACGGTCCTCGCAGAAGAAATGTCGCATTCGTCAGGCGAACGTATCGTTGTATCCGCCGGCGCGCCTGCGGGAAACGCGATAGTCATAGACTGCGGAAACGGCGCATCCGAAGCGTATATGCTGACGATCGAGAATGATACGATCACTCTGACGTCAGACGGCGCCGCGGGAGCGTTCTACGGCATACAGACACTGAGGCAGATAGTCAAAGAGAACGGGGAGAAGCTTCCGTGCTGCGCGATCGACGACGAGCCGGAATTCGCGTTTCGCGGATTTTATCACGACGTCAGCCGCGGAAGAGTCAACACTCTTGCAAAGCTTGAGCATATCGCCGATGTCCTCTCATATTTCAAGATCAGCTCTCTCCAGCTCTATATGGAAGACGCCTTCCTGTTCAAAGAATACGAGGGACTGAGAAATGAGAACGATGCGCTGACGCCGTGCGAGATATCGGAGCTTGAGCGATACTGTCACGATCGTTTTATCGAGCTTATCCCGACGCTCTCCACGTTCGGTCATCTTTTCACTCTTCTCCAGAGCGAGAAATACAATTATATTTCCGAGCTTTCGGATCATAAGCTCGTGATGAACTACTGGATGGAGAGACAGTGGCACCATACGGTCGACGTGTACAACCCCGATACGATAAAGGTCATCGGAAGTATGATAGAGCAGTATATGCCACTGTTCAGATCGAAGTATTTCAATATCTGCTGTGACGAAACTCTCGACCTTTGTAAAGGCAGAAACGAGGGACGGGACAAGGGAGAGGCGTTCTTCCATCACGTCGATCAGCTGATCGCGCTCGTCAAGTCTCACGGAAAGACCGTCATGATGTGCGGCGACGAGTGTATGGCAAGACCGGAACTCACGAAAGAACACGTTCCGGACGATACCGTCGTTGTCAACTGGTGCTACCGGAAAGAGGTAAACGAGTGGATCCCGAAATTCTTCAGCGAGCTCGGCTTCCGTCAGGTCTGCAGTACGGCGACGGACGCATGGGACGCGTTTATTGAGGATATAGATATTTCAGTCGGGAACATCACGAGCTTTTCAAAGCATGCAAAGAAGTACAATGCTCTCGGTATCCTCAATACGAGCTGGGGAGATTTCGGGCACGTCTGCCCGTTCAACGGGAATCTTTTCGGCACTATGTTCGGAGCGGAGAAGAGTTGGAACGTTGACGGCGCGATCGACGAAGAGTTTGAGAAGGCAGCGTCCATTCTGCTCTATGACGTTCGTGAATTCAACGTCGTCGATACTCTGCGCGCTCTCGGCAAGGCGGCAGTAAGCGGAAACTGGACAAGATTCGTTATGCGGCATAGCGACAATTGTATAAATTCTAAAAACACCGAGCTGACTTACGGCGAGGGTCTTACCGCGAAGGACGCGATAGCAAATATTGACGTTTGTAAAAAAGAGGCGGGACGTCTTAAAGCTCTCAAGCGGGATGACGGTGTGATAACGGATCTTGTGATCGCGGCGGAGGGTACGGCGCTGATGAACCGCCTCGCGCTCTACGTCAACGGAGTCGAAGGATATACCAACGCGGACGCTCTTCAATCCGACTTCAACGAGTGGCTCGAAAGGTATTCCGCTGCATGGCTTCGCGAGGACAAACCGTCAGAGCTCTGGAGAGTTCAGGACTTTGTAAAGCAGATAACGAAAATAAAATAAAAATACGGCGCGGACCGGTCGGTCCGCGCCGTAATAATTATTCTTTTTCGATTTTGATCAAAGCCTGATATACCTGACGCACCTTTCCGGGCTCGCGTCCTTCGGCGATCCCTTCCTTCGGGTCGTCGTAAACGAGCGATATGACCCCATTCTCACATTCCATGACCGAAGTGTAGCCTGACGGAGAGCGGTCCCATTTTCCGTTGCACTCGTCGACGATGTACGGCTCACTCCACGTCGCGCCGTCGTCCTCCGAAAAGAGAAGCATGGTGTGTACGTGACCCGAGGCGCAAACGAGCGTTCCGTCGCTCATCCGCAGAAGTCTCGGAAGAACGCCCCACGCGCATATCTCATAAGGCGCGCTCCACGTTTTTCCGTAGTCGTATGAATGAGAACAGTAGAGAGGAGAGTAGACCTCGTGTCCGCCGGTGCGTATCACCGAAACGATATGACCGGGCGACACCTCAATCGCTTCCGCCTCGCAGTATCCTTCCGCGTTCACGTCTGCGATAGGATAAGTCTGACAGTCGGCAACAGTGGTGAGGTATTCAAAGCTCTTTGCGCCGTCGTGAGAGACAAGCGCCCACGTCCTGTACAGATAGAAGTCATAACCGCCGTTTTCCTTAAAATACGGGCACAGAGTCGTGTCTTCCCTGAACTGACCGTACATCATTACGAGAATGTCTCCGTTTGAAAGCTCGAGCCAGCTTATCGCGTCTCCCGTATGGCGGTTGTTCGAGTCCCCGTAGCCCGAGGCAAGAGAGGGAATGTCGACAAGACAAATATCTGTTTCAACTTTCCCCGACAGTACGTCGTCGAACGTCTTCGCGCGGTATACGGGAAGCGCGAACGGTATCTTTCCGTCAAGGTCCCATATCGCGCGCAGTACGGCGTTGCTCTCGCCGATAGCGAGAAAGGAGCCGTCCGACATCTCGTGAAACGCGACGTTCTTCATCTTGTCGGGAAGAGGACGCTTTTCAAAACTCCTCCCGTTATCGTCAGAAATCAAAAGATATTTTCCGTCCCAGTAGCATACCGGGATCGCCGCTCTTCCGTCTGAAGACTTCGAATAGCAGAAGGCGTAATGCCCCGCGCCGAAACATTTTTTTGAAAGGATTTTTGCTTTTATACCCATACGATCCTCACAGTCGATTTGTATAGTAAAGTATATCATAGGGGCAGATCGCTGTCAATAATATTTGCACAGCGGATATGTCGAAATTGTAGGATTACAATAGATGTGTGACAATAAGGGAAAAAGAGATGACGAATGAGAGAACCTGTGATACAGTATAGTTGCTGACACCAACTGAAAGGCAGGTCACCCACTCGTCATGAATACTGTAACACAAAAGATGCTGT